>JAWWDH010000054.1:0-12555 GCA_033720015.1 Pseudomonas sp. | reverse complement strand
TGGCAAGGTCAGGCGCTTGGGCAGCGGCGCGGGTTGGATGGGCGTGCGGTTGGACAGCTCCTTGCGCTCAGCCGGATGAATGCCGCCCGGAATGTCCCAAATCAGCGCGTCAGCTTTGTGCATTAACGTCATGCCGCTTGCCCCCGGTCACTCGCAATCAGTTGGCCCGGCGCTAGGGGCTTTTCCCACTTCCAGCTTTGTACGCTGCTGCCAACTTCGAGCATGTCGATACAGTCCACTGGGCAGGGCTCGACGCAGAGGTCGCAGCCGGTGCATTCGCTGATGATCACGGTGTGCATCTGCTTGGCCGCGCCGACAATGGCATCCACCGGGCAGGCCTGAATGCACTTGGTGCAGCCGATGCATTCGGCTTCGCGGATGTAGGCGACCATCTGCGGCTTTTCGCCTTCCACCGCGTCCAGCGGCTCGGCTTCTACGTCGAGTAGATCAGCCAGCGCTTGAATAGTTGATTCGCCGCCGGGTGGGCACTTATTGATTTTGTCGCCGCCGGCAATGGCTTCGGCGTAGGGCTTGCAGCCGGGGTAGCCGCACTGGCCGCACTGGGTTTGCGGCAGCAGGGCGTTGATCTGTTCGGCAATCGGGTTGCCCTCGACCTTGAAGCGCACGGCAGCGAAGCCAAGGATGGCCCCGGCCACCAGGCACAGGGCGAGCAGCGCCAGAACGGCGATCAGCACCAGGCTCATAGCTTGATCAGCCCGGTGAAGCCCATAAAGGCCAGGGACATCAACCCGGCAGTGATCATGCCGATGGCCGCGCCCTGAAAGGATTTAGGCACGTCAGCAATCGCGATGCGCTCGCGCATGGCGGCGAACAGCACCAGTACCAGCGAGAAACCCAGGCCGGCGGCAAAGCCATTGGCGGTGGCGGTGATAAAGGTGAACTCGGCCTTGTTGGCGTTGAGCAGGGCGACGCCGAGCACGATGCAGTTGGTGGTAATCAGCGGCAGGAAGATGCCCAGTACGCGGTAGAGCAACGGGCTGGTCTTGTTCACCACCATCTCGGTGAACTGCACCACCACGGCAATCACCAGAATAAAGCTGATGGTGCGCAGGTACTCGATATCCAGCGGCTTGAGCACGTACTGCTGCACCAGATAGCTGCACATGGCGGCGAGGGTCAGCACGAAGGTGGTGGCCAGCGACAGGCCAATCGCCGTTTCGATTTTCTTTGAAACGCCCATAAACGGGCATAGGCCAAGGAACTGGACCAACACGAAGTTGTTAACCAGGATGGCGCTGACCATGATCAAGGCGAGTTCGGTCATTGCAGGTTCCGTTAATGGACGGGCAAAGGCCGCAGGAAAAGGGTGCTTATTATCGATAAGCCGGTGCGGCCATACAAGCCGGATCAGCGTTCCTGAGGTGTTGGCATAAGGCTAGCGCAGCCAGAGAGCCCTGGCTGCGCTGATCCGTCGCAGCGAGTTACTTAACCCGCTGGCCTGGTTTGGCACCGCTGTCGGGGCTGAGCAGGTAGATTTCCTCACCGCCAGGGCCGGCAGCCAGCACCATGCCCTCGGAAACGCCGAACTTCATCTTGCGCGCCGCCAGGTTGGCTACGTACAGGGTCAGGCGGCCTTCGAGCTTGCTTGGGTCCGGGTAGGCGCTCTTGATGCCGCTGAACACATTGCGCTTGGCATCGCCGATATCCAGGGTCAGGCGCAGCAGCTTGTCAGCGCCCTCAACGAATTCACATTTCTCGATCAGGGCGATACGCAGATCGACTGCGGCGAATGCATCAAAAGCGATCTCGGCGGCCAGTGGGTCTTTAGCCAGCTCGCCATTGCCTTGAGCGGCAGGTGCAGCCTCGCTGGCGGCCAGGTCTTCCTTGGAGGCTTCAATCATGGCGTCGACTTTCGCTGGTTCGATACGGGTGAGCAGAGCGTTGAACGGGTTGAGCTGATGGTCAGCCAGCAGGTACTGATGGTCGTCCCAGGTCAGCGGCGCGACATTGAGGAAGGCTTCGGCGTCCTTGGCTAACTGCGGCAGCACCGGCTTTAAGAAAATCACCAGCTGGCGGAACAGGTTGATGCCCAAGGCGCAGATAGCCTGCACCTCCGCTTCTTTACCTTCCTGCTTGTTCAGCGACCACGGCGCTTTGTCGGCAATCCAGGCGTTGGCGCGGTCGGCCAGGGCCATGATTTCGCGCATGGCGCGGGCGAAGTCACGCGCCTCGTAGGCCTCGGCGATGGACGGCGTGGCAGCGCTAAAGGCTTCGGTCAACTCGGGGGCAATGTTGCCCGCCAGGAGCAGGCCATTATTGCCCTTGTGGATAAAACCGGCGCAGCGGCTGGCGATATTCACCACCTTGCCCACCAGGTCGGAGTTGACCTTCTGGATAAAGTCTTCGAGGTTCAGGTCAAGGTCATCCACGCCACGGCCCAGCTTGGCTGCGTAGTAATAACGCAGGTATTCCGGGTTGAGGTGGTCCAGGTAGGTGCGCGCCTTGATAAAGGTGCCGCGCGACTTGGACATCTTCTGGCCGTTGACCGTCAGGTAGCCGTGCACGGCGACTGCGGTGGGCTTGCGGTAACCAGCGCCTTCGAGCATGGCGGGCCAGAACAGGGTGTGGAAATTGACGATGTCCTTGCCGATAAAGTGGTACAGCTCAGCGCTCGAGTCTTTGCCCCAGAACTCATCGAAATCCAGTTCAGGCGAGCGCGCGCAGAGATTTTTGAAGCTGGCCATGTAGCCGATGGGGGCGTCCAGCCAGACGTAGAAGTACTTGCCTGGCTCGTCCGGGATTTCAAAGCCAAAGTAAGGCGCATCACGGCTGATGTCCCATTCCTGAAGGCCGGAATCCAGCCATTCGGCAATCTTGTTGGCTACCGCGTCCTGCAATGCACCGCTGCGGGTCCAGCTTTTCAGCATGGCCTCGAAATCCGGCAGCTTGAAGAAAAAGTGCTTGGAGTCGCGCAATACCGGTACAGCGCCGGAAATCGCCGAGCGCGGGTTCTTCAGCTCGGTCGGTTCGTAGGTGGCGCCGCATTTCTCGCAGTTGTCGCCGTACTGGTCTTCGCTCGCGCACTTCGGGCAGGTGCCCTTGATGAAACGGTCGGCGAGGAACATGCCTTTTTCTGGGTCGAAATACTGAGTGACCGAGCGCGTGGCGATATGCCCGGCATCACGCAGCTTCAGGTAGATAGCCGCAGACAGCTCGCGGTTTTCATCCGAGTGGGTCGAATGGTAGTTGTCGAAGTTCACCCCGAATTCGGCGAAGTCGGCGGTGTGCTCGGCCTGGACGTTGGCGATCAACTGCTCGGGGGTGATGCCTTCTTTCTCAGCACGCAACATGATTGCCGAGCCATGCGCGTCGTCGGCACAGACATAGATGGCCTGGTTGCCGCGCAGCTTCTGGAAACGCACCCACATGTCGGTCTGGATGTACTCGAGCATATGGCCGAGGTGAATCGAGCCGTTGGCATAGGGGAGGGCGCTGGTAACGAGAATCTTGCGGGCTTGGCTCATGGGAATTGGCTGCACTGGTAACTCAGAGAAGCCGGCAACTATATAGGGCCGGCGAATATTTTTCATCCTTGCGCAGGCCTGGAGGTCGAGCCAACAGCATCAATCACCTACCGATGCGCCCCTGCAGATATGCAGTGGGTTAATATGCCTGCCTGCTTTACTCAGCCTTTCGGAGTCTTCCATGAGTGTCGTTACCCGCGCAGCGGTTGAAGCCGCGTTGTCCCAATACACCGATCCCCACCTGAATCAGGACCCGATCAGCGCTGGCTGCCTGCGTGAGGTGGATATTCAGGGTGGCCAGGTCAAGGTGCGTTTGCAGCTGGGCTATGCCGCTGGGTTGTTCAAGACGGGCTGGGCGCAAATGCTGCAGATGGCCTTGGAAAACCTCGACGGCGTCGAGCGTGCGCAGGTACAGGTCGATTGCGTGATCGAAGCGCACAAGGCGCAGGATCAGGTGCCGGCGCTGAGCAATGTGAAAAACGTGATTGCCGTGGCGTCCGGTAAGGGCGGTGTGGGCAAATCCACCACCGCGGCCAACCTGGCGCTGGCGCTGGCGCGTGAAGGTGCCAAGGTCGGCATTCTGGATGCCGATATCTATGGGCCGAGCCAGGGCATCATGTTTGGTATCCCTGAAGGTACGCGACCACAGGTGAAGGACCAGAAGTGGTTTGTGCCGCTTAAGGCGCATGGTGTGGAGGTGATGTCGATGGCCTTTCTCACCGATGAAAGCACCCCGGTGGTCTGGCGCGGGCCGATGGTCTCAGGCGCGCTGATGCAGCTGATTACCCAGACAGCCTGGAATGACCTGGATTATCTGGTGGTGGACATGCCGCCTGGCACGGGTGATATCCAGCTGACCCTGGCGCAGAAAGTGCCGGTGGCCGGCGCGGTGATCGTCACTACGCCGCAGGATCTGGCCTTGCTGGATGCCAAGAAGGGTGTGGAGATGTTCCGCAAGGTGAATATTCCGGTGCTGGGCGTGGTGGAGAACATGGCCGTGCATATCTGCTCGAGCTGCGGCCATGCCGAGCACCTGTTCGGTGAGGGCGGCGGCGAGAAGCTGGCTGCGCAGTTTGGTGTCGATTTGCTGGCTTCACTGCCACTATCGATGGCCATTCGCATGCAGTCCGATGGCGGCAAGCCGACTGCTGTGGCTGATCCGGAAAGCCAGATTGCGATGATCTACCAGGAAACCGCACGTAATGTCGGTGCGCGTATTGCTCAGGGGGCAGGCCAGCAGGCAATGCCAAGCATTGTTGTCAGCGAAGACTGATCCGTCAGTGGCGCATGCTAGTGCGCCGCATGCTCAGTATCTAAGAAGTAATCGCCCATAAAAAAGCCCCGCACATGGCGGGGCTTTTTATCAAGCTAGGTTAGTACAGGTTATACAACCTGAACTTCCTCAGCCTGCATGCCTTTCTGACCACGGGTAGCGACGAAAGTCACTGCCTGGCCTTCTTTCAGGCTCTTGAAGCCATCGCTCTGGATAGCTTTGAAGTGTACGAACAGGTCGTCACCGGACTGTGGAGTGATGAAGCCGTAGCCTTTCTCATCGTTGAACCACTTAACGGTGCCATTTTGACGATTCGACATGTTATGTCTCCTAAAGATTTTATTAACAGCCCTGGAAAAGCCCAGGCCGGGACTGAGTGCAACGAGTACTAGGAGTCGGACGATGTTTGGATCGAAATCTAGGCATCATGAAGCGATTCGCGGTGACACATGCAGCACAGTGAGGCACACAATACCCGCTTTTGGCGCTAAGCGCGAATGCTCTGTGCATCTTTCTGTTATTTAGCGATGGGCTGATTTTTGACGATTTGCTTTATGGCTGTTTTCAGAGCCTTTGAACCGAGTCGTCGGGCCCGGTAAGATGCGTGCACTTTTCACCCTTCGCTATAGCAGGACAGCCGCCATGAGCATTAAATCGGATAAGTGGATTCGCCGCATGGCTCAAGAGCACGGCATGATCGAGCCTTTCGTCGAGCGCCAGGTTCGGGTCGAGGGCGCGCAGCCACTGATTTCCTACGGCGTTTCCAGTTATGGCTATGACGTACGTTGCGCGGATGAATTCAAGGTGTTCACCAACATCAACTCGGCGACTGTCGACCCGAAGAACTTCGATGAGAAGAGCTTTGTCGATGTGAAAAGCGATGTGTGCATCATCCCGCCGAACTCCTTCGCCCTGGCGCGAACGGTTGAGTTCTTTCGCATTCCCCGTGATGTGCTGACCATCTGCCTGGGCAAGAGCACCTACGCGCGCTGCGGCATCATCGTCAACGTCACCCCGCTCGAACCCGAGTGGGAAGGCCATGTGACGTTGGAGTTTTCCAACACCACCACCTTGCCGGCGAAGATCTACGCCAACGAGGGTGTGGCGCAGATGCTGTTCCTGCAGTCGGATGAGCCCTGTGAGGTGTCCTACAAGGATCGTGGCGGTAAGTATCAAGGCCAGCGTGGCGTGACGTTGCCGCGTGCATAACGCCAGAAGATAAAAAAGCCGGGCGATGCCCGTAATGCCAGTCAGTTAAGCTGACTGGCATTTTTCTTTCTGATTGGATATTTCGCTGATTTGAGCCTTATGGCATGCGGGTAAACACGCTCCTGGCGTCGATGAGGTAGGAAATAATACTTGGCTGAAGCATGTAGTTCATGCCAAGTATTTGGCTATGTACCCGTCCGATCGGTCCAACACTTGCTGGCCTGGATTGGCCAGCTCACGGTCAAACAGAAGTCCATTGTTCAGTACTTTCTCCAAATCAACGTGCAGTAAGATGGCTTCGCCGAGGCTATTCCTGACCTGAAAGCCTGCCCTTACTGTGCAGCAGACGCCTCGCAGCTAGCCTCATGGGGCCGCATTGGTTGTTCGTGACATGGCGCATGGCTGACTTTCAGCTGAAGAAGTTTGATGCCGTCCATGTAATTACTGCGTTAGAGCCTTTGGTGGATGAGGCATCGGTGCTTTGCGCTGATGGCGCTGCTGTTTATGCGGCGTTTGTACGTTGCACTGGGATTACCCATAAGGTGGTGCGTGCCAGGCCGGGATTGTGTGTCCACGCAGCAGCATTTCATATTCAGAGCGTCAACGCCTACCACAGTCGACTGAAGAGCTGGATGGTGCGCTTTCATGGTGTGGCGGCTAAGTACCTCGTTAACTGTCTGGGCTGGCGTCGCATGCTTGAGCGATACACAAAACATATTCAGCCAGCGGTTTGTCTGCATGAGGCGGTAGGTCCCCCATGCAACAGTTAACGGGTACATAGCCAAGCAAAAGGCCCGGACAAATGTCCGGGCCTTTTTATTACCACAGCAGAACAGACGCTTAGAGCAGTGGCAGGGTGTAGCTGACGATCAGGCGGTTCTCGTCAATATCACGGCCGAAGTTGTTACGCATTGTCGCGTTGCGCCAGCGCACACCCAGATTCTTCAGCGCACCTTCTTGGAATACATACATCAACTCGGTGTTGCGCTCACGCTCCTTACCCTCAGAAACGTTGCTGCCACGGTCGATGTTATCGCCGCTCAAGAAACGAGTCATAAAGGTCAGGCCGGGGATGCCTATGCTGGCAAAGTTGAAGTCGTAACGTGCTTGCCAGGACTGCTCATCTTTGTTGGAAAAATCACCGATTTGTACATAGTTGACCAAGAACGGGTCAGTGCCATTGATATAGGCAAAGCCGGTGTCGCCGCTCATCTTCTGGTAACCCAGGCCGAAGCTGTGACCCTCGATACCGTAGGTGATCATGGCGCCCAGCGCTTTGTTATCGATATTGCTACGACCGTCATCGGTGGAGCGCGCGTAACGCAGATCTGTCTTCAGGGTCTGCTTGTCTGCCAATGGCAGGACATGAACCAAGTTGAAGGAGTTCTGCTTATACATGTCCTCCAGGTTGGAGTAGTAATAAGCGCCGGTCAGGTTGGGGGTGAGCTTGTAAGTGCCGCCGAGGAACGTGAACGCATCTGTCTTGTTCCCGCCCGTCACGCGGATCCCGCGCGTCCCAAGTGCACCAGTGTTGGCATTGATGCTGGTAGTCATGGACAGGTCTTGGAAATCACCCGAGTTACGGTCGTTCACTTCCCGGATACGCCCAGCATCCAGTGTCAGGCCGTCGATTTCCTGAGAGAGCAGTTGGCCGCCGCTAAATACTTGCGGGGTCAAGCGACTGTCACTGGAGCCGATGGCCATGTTCTTGAACTGCATACTGCCAACGCGCAGGGTGCTATTGGACACTTTGGCCTTAGCGGCAACGGCCAAATCCGAGGAATAATCCTGAGAGCCTTTCGAGGAGATGTCAGGAGTCAGCAGGCCGCTGCCTGCGGTGCCGTCGCCAGAGTCAAGTTTGAAACCAAGCATGCCAATGGCATCGAGACCAAAACCGACGGTGCCTTCGGTGTAGCCAGAGTCAGCCCGAAGAATAAAACCCTGCGCCCACTCTTCGCTCTTGGACGGCCCAGTGCCTTCGCGGAAGTCGCGGTTGAAGTAGAAGTTACGTGCCTCAAGGGTCGCTTTGCTGTCTTTGATAAATTCTGCCTGGACCAGCGATGGCAGGGTGAGGCAGGTGCCCAGTGCGGCGAGTGCCACAGCGCGAGCGAGTGGAGAGTGAGTCATTATTGTTAGCTCCTCGTGGGTGCGGGTCGACGTGTGCCTGATCTGTTCCAGCGAGGCGCAATAAAGCATGGGCTTTGGTGTTTGGCCTTTAGACTTTGGTCGGTTTCGCGTGGCCGGGTAGGGCTTGGTGAGCCGCTTGCGGCCTTTGCAGTCGCTCTAAGATAAGCGGTGTGCCGTTGATCGGATTACCCGCAGCGTTGTTAAAGTTTCATCGTGTCGGGCCGCCAACCTATTAATACACCGCCTAGGTATTTTGCCATGAGCCCTCTTGCCGCTAACTTATCGTCTGCCTCGCGCCCGACTACCGTCACTGCTCAGCCTGTTGTGCGCAATGCGGCTGATGCTCAGGCAATGCTGGCCAATCGACTGGCCGAACGTCTGGGTCTTGAACCCGGCGCGCTGGCTGGTAAGGCCAACGACTACAGCCCGGAGAAAGTCGCCGGGCGCATTCTCGGGTTTATCGAGCAGCGCCTGCAAAGCGAGCAAGCTGCCGGCACCGATAGCGGCAAACTGCAAAAGCTTCTCGATCAGGCCCGTGATGGGGTGGAAAAGGGCTTTGCCGAGGCGCGCAAGATCCTTGATGGCATGGGCATGCTGCAAGGCAAAGTGGCAGCCGATATCGATAGCACCTACCAGAAAATTCAGGACGGCTTCAGTGGCCTGAACCAGCGATTTAATCACGATGCTGCTGTGGTTGAGTGCTCTGACAGCGTTGCGGGTTATAGCGAACGCTTTGCCGCTCAAGCGGAAACCTTCGAGATGTCGGTAACCACCCGCGATGGTGATCGCCTGCGTATCTCCATCGCCCAGGCTTCGGCCAACTGGTCGCAAAGTAGCGTAGTGGCGAGCAGTAATGGCAATGGCAGCTCCGTCGTTGCCAGCAACCAGTCCGGCAGCCTGCAAATCGGTGCGTGGCAGGTCAGCGTTGACGGTGAACTGGATGACGAGGAGCGCGGCGCGCTGGAAAAACTCTTCGGCCAGGTGCAGGCGTTGTCCAATAAGTTCTATGCCGGTGACCTGTCCGGGGCCTTTGATCGAGCCATGGCGCTGGAAATGGATGGCGAGCAGTTGGCGTCCATGACCCTGCGTCTGACGCAGACCACTGTGCGTCAGGCCACCGATGCCTACAGTTTGGTGGCACAAGAAGGCGGGCAGGCCGCCAGCGCGGTAAATAATTCGTTAATCGATTACGCCCAGGGCCTGCTCGACGCCCTGCGCAACGTCAATCAGGTGGTTGAAGCAGGCACCGGCAAGACCAGCCTGTTGGGTCTGCTTAAAGGCGGTTTCTCGCTGGATGAGCGCTTCGACAGTGCTCGCCTGGATAAGGCTGAGCAGCTTAATAGTCGCTTACTTGAAGGCCTGCAGAACCTGGGCAACCCCGCGCTAGACAGCGGCAAGTCTGCGGGTGCCTGAACCTAGGGCAGTGCTAAACTGCACGTCCAGTCGTTTATGGAGGTGCGCAGATGCTCCCGGAATGCCAACTGTTCGGTACGCTTGGCTGCCACCTCTGTGAGGTGGCAGAAGCCTTGCTGATGCCGTTTGTCGAGCATGGCCTGCTGGTCGAGTTGATCGATATTGCTGAGCATGAGCAAATCGTCGAGGCATACGCGTTGCGTATCCCAGTGCTGCGCCGCTGCGATACCGGAGCAGAGTTGAACTGGCCATTTGAGGCCGATCAGATTGTCGAATTTCTGCGTAGCGCCTGATGTTCAAGGTGCGCGTGAGCCAATGATTTATTGAAGGAAAAAGATTGATGAGCATGGTGCATGGAGACGCCTTGTCGTTGCTGCTATTCCGTTTGCACAGCGGCCGTTTACTGGGGATCAACCTGCTCAAGGTTCAGGAAATCATTCCATGCCCGACGCTGACCAAGCTGCCCAGTCGCCATCCGCATGTGCGTGGCGTTACCACGCTGCGTGGTTCGGCGTTGACGGTAATCGACCTGGGCAAGGCCATCGGCGAGCATGGTGTTCCCGGCAGCAATGATGGCTGCCTGATTGTCACTGAGCTCAGTCGCTCACGTCAGGGCCTGCATGTGCAAAGCGTAGAGCGCATCGTGCAGTGTTCCACTCGTGATGTTCGTCCACCGCCGGCAGGCTCTGGCAGCAAAGCTTTTATTACTGGGGTCACGCAAATTGACGGCAAGATTGTGCAAATTCTCGATATCGAGAAGGTTCTGCACGAACTCGCGCCTGTGGTTATCGAAGAACTCGACGAGCACTTGTTGTCCGAGGGTCAGCGTGCGCTGCTAAAAGGGCGTCGCGTCTTGGTCGTGGATGACTCCCATGTGGCGCTGCAACAGACCACAATTACCCTGCGCAAGTTGCAGCTGGATTGCCAGATGGTGCGCAGCGCCGCAGCAGCACTTGAGTTGCTGCAAGCGCAATATGCTGCCGGGAAACCGATCGAGGTGCTGGTGTCGGATATCGAAATGCCGGAAATGGACGGCTACGACTTGGTCCGCACCGTGCGCAAGATGCCTGATATTGGACAGACTTATGTGCTGCTGCACACCTCGCTCGACAGCACCATGAACACCGAAAAAGCCAAGGCAGTCGGTGCCAACGACGTGCTGACTAAATTCTCCATCGTCGACCTGAGCAAGGCCCTAGTGCGGGCGTTTGAAAGCTTGCAGTAGCGTTATAGCGCAACGTAAATGGCCGAAAGCTAAATCAACAAGAGCGGTTTTGGCTGCTGGAAACAGGGCGAGGCCGTACTGCCTGAACGGCCGGGATGACCTGGGTAATGGGTGATGACAGCGTGCCGTGCGGCTAGCAGCCTGCAGACTCTGTATGCCTCGATGTGTCCGCCGGTAGCGCGTGCGCGGGTGATTTCTGAGCCTGTCAAAAATTGTGCTCTGCGAACAATTTTGGGTCGAAGTTAGACAGCTTTACAGCCTTGTAGAGTCAGACAATCCTCAAAACTAGGCGCCCTATGGCGCGACAATGGTTGAGGAGTCGGCTATGGCAATAAGTGTGTTTGACCTGTTTAAGATCGGTATCGGGCCCTCTAGCTCCCATACAGTCGGCCCCATGCGCGCCGCTGCGCTGTTCACCGGCGGCTTGCGCGAACGTCACTTACTCGAGCGGGTACAGCGTGTGGAAGTGCGCCTGTACGGTTCGCTGTCCGCCACCGGCATCGGTCACGGTAGCGATACCGCAGTGATCATGGGGTTGATGGGCGAGTGGCCCGACCAGATCGACCCTGCGACTATTGCCCCGCGGATCGAAACCTTGCGCAGCAGTGGCACCTTGCAACTGGACGGTCGTTTGCCAGTAGCCTTCGACTGGCAGCGCGACATGCTGCTGCTCGACGAAAACCTGCCTTATCACCCCAATGCCATGACCCTGACGGCCTACGCGGTCGACGGCCACGAGTTGAGCAGCGGCACCTATTATTCGGTCGGTGGCGGCTTTGTGGTCGACGCCGAACAGGCGGCCAGTGGTCAGCTGGATCAGGATCGCAGCCAGTTGCCTTACAACTTCGCCAGCGGCGACGAGTTGCTGCGCATGTGCAAGGAGCACGGCCTGCGGGTGTCCGAGCTGATGATGGCCAACGAAAAGGTCTGGCGCAGCGAAGAAGAAATTCGCAGCGGCCTGATGCGCCTGTGGCAGGCCATGCGCGATTGCGTCGAGCAAGGGCTAAAGCATGAAGGCATCCTGCCCGGTGGGCTCAACGTCAAGCGCCGCGCTGCCAAGCTGCACCGCAGCCTGCAGGAAATGAGCAAACCCAACGTGATCGGCTCGACCCTCAGCGGTATGGAGTGGGTCAATCTATTCGCCCTGGCGGTCAACGAGGAAAACGCCGCCGGCGGGCGCATGGTCACCGCGCCAACCAATGGCGCGGCAGGGATCATTCCGGCGGTGTTGCATTACTACGTGCGTTTCAGTCCGGCGGTGAGCGAGGCCGATGTGGTCGACTACCTGCTGGCAGCGGCGGCGGTGGGCATTCTGTGCAAGAAGAACGCCTCAATCTCCGGCGCCGAAGTGGGCTGCCAGGGCGAAGTCGGTTCGGCCTGTGCGATGGCGGCGGCGGGGCTGGCAGAGATCCTCGGTGCCACCCCGGAGCAACTGGCAAATGCCGCGGAGATCGGCCTGGAGCACAACCTCGGGCTGACTTGCGATCCGGTTGGCGGGCTGGTGCAGGTGCCGTGCATCGAGCGCAACGCGATTGCCGCAGTGAAGGCGATCAACGCCGCGCAGTTGGCCTTGCGTGGCGACGGTCAGCACTTTATCTCGCTGGATCGAGTTATCCGCACCATGCGCGACACCGGTGCTGACATGCACGACAAGTACAAGGAAACCTCGCGCGGTGGCCTGGCGGTCAGTGCTGTTGAGTGTTGAGTGGTGTCACGTGCCCTGGCCATTTATCGGGCTTGAGCGTGTTTGCCGAAGGGCGCGGCTGCAGGCCGCCAGCCTAACTGCTTGAAAGTTGGCTGGTAGGCCATCGCCGAAGAGAGGT
>JAWWDH010000053.1:0-12759 GCA_033720015.1 Pseudomonas sp. | reverse complement strand
TTGTGTTTCTAAGCTGTTGAATCGCCCCAGAATTCGTAGACATTGTGTTACTGCTTTGGGTCGATATAAGTCACGCGTCCATAGAGTCTTAAACATCTAGAAAACAGTTTCGCATGACTAATTTTTCCGTCTTTGTTCAGTGGTAAACGGCAGCGATCCACTTTCGATCAAGTAGGTAGCAGCTTGCGGATAGTGGGCTGGTGAAACCGATCGTCAATCAGGTAGGCCACTGATCTAGAGGCGGCGTGGCGATTTAATTATTTGATGCCAATGGCTCTACGTTGATCCGTGCGCCGAGCAACTGCCCTTGCGCTTGCCACAGCTGTATCGGCAGCTGACGCTAGATTGAAGTCGCTCACTGCGCATCTCACTGCTACGACAATGCATGGATACTGATCTTCATCATGCGTTGATGCGCCGGAGTAGCGCATGATGCAGGTGTGATTTTGAGAGGTGTGGCATGCAGGCGAGTTTTTCTGGCTTGGTACTCAGTGGTGGTCGGGGCAGCCGTATGGGCGGTGTCGACAAGGGCTTGGTGCTGTGGCGTGGCACGCCGATGGCTGAGCAGGTTTGTCGGCAGTTGAGGCCACTGGTGTGTGAAGTGTTGGTCTCCTGCAACCGTAACCAGGAACAGTACAGCGCCTTTGCCACGCATACTCTGGGCGATGCGCTGAGTGATTATCCTGGTCCCTTGGCCGGTATTGTCGTGGGGTTGCGCGCGATGCATGGCTCGCACTTGTTGGTGGTGCCTTGTGACTTGCCGGCAATCAGCAGTGCACTGCTTGAGGATCTGCAAGCGCTGTCTCGCCAGCATCCAGACCGGCCCGTTGTGGTGCGCCAGGGTGATCGTTTACAGCCGTTAGTGTGCGTTTTACCACGCACGCTCAAAGAGTCTGTCGAAACGGCCTGGGATCAGGGCGAACGCAGTCCGAACCGTTTATGGCAGCACTTGCAGGCTGTTGAGCTGCCCTGTGCCGAAGACGATCCGCAGCTGATCAATGTCAATTCCCTCGCAGTGTTAGCAGCGGTATTTGAGCCCTGAGCCCCGGAGGACGTATGCAGGTTATTGATAAGCACCAAGCGTTGGCGATTACGCCATTGCTGCGGTTGGGCTTTCGGCCATTTTTCTTATTTGGCGTGGTGCTGGCCGCTCTGGCCATTCCGCTATGGGTGCTTGTCTTCCTCGGTGGATGGTCTTTCCCAACGCCTCAGGGGGGATGGTTGGCGTGGCACCGGCATGAACTTGTGTTCGGTTTTGCCGGGGCCATTATCAGTGGCTTCTTGCTCACGGCGGTGCAAACCTGGACCGGTCAACCTAGTATTTCGGGGCGACCGTTAGGGCTTCTGGTCGGCCTTTGGTTGCTGGGGCGGTTGAGCTGGTGGTTGCCTTCGGCCGAACTGCTGTTGGCGCTTAACGTGCTGTTTTTGCTGGCCGTTGCAGGGGGAGTGGGGCGATTGCTGTGGGCCGTTCGCCAGCAGCGTAATTATCCGATCGTATTGGTGCTGTTATTACTGACAGGGGCGGATGCGCTAACCCTGCTTGGCGTGCTGCAGCACAACGAAGCCTGGCAACGCCAAGGCAGCTTGGCTGCGGTGTGGCTGGTGGTGGCGATGATGACCTTGATCGGCGGGCGGGTGATTCCATTCTTCACTCAGCGCGGGTTAATGCGGGCGACTGCCGTGCAGCCATGGTCATGGCTGGATGGGGCGCTGTTGATAGGCACCGTGTTGGTAGGCGTCCTCACTGGGTTGGGCTGGCTCTTGCAACCGTCTGCGTTGGCCGGTGTGTTGTTGATGTTGCTGGGTGTTGGTCATGCCATACGCTTATGCCGTTGGTTTGATCGTGGCCTGTTGAGCGTGCCGTTGCTGTGGTCGTTACATCTGGCTTATGCCTGGTTGGTGGTCGGCTGCGTGGCGCTGGCATTGTGGCATTGGGGTGCGCCGCTATCGGCTAGCCAGGCCTTGCACGCGCTGACAATCGGCTCAGTGGGTGGCTTGATTCTGGCCATGCTGGCGCGTGTTTCGTTGGGCCATACCGGGCGTCCATTGACCTTGCCGAGAGGCTTTGTGGTGGCGTTTGTATTGCTCAATCTGGCTGCTTTAGTGCGGGTTGTCGGGGTGTCGTTTGCCTACCAACCGGCTTTGTGGGTGGGGGCGTTGTGTTGGTGCCTGGCCTTTGCGCAGTACCTTTACTGTTATGGCCCTATGTTGTGTCGCGCCCGGGTGGATGGTCATCCGGGTTAAGGAGAAGGGATGATCTACCTACTGCTCAAAGTCGTTCACCTGGGCGCGGCGGCATTTTTTATTGGCGGAGTGTTCTTTGAGGTGATGATTCTCAGTCGAGCCGCCCGCCAGTTGGCTCCCGAGCCGCGTGAGCAATTATCCAAAGCCCTAGGTCAACGCGCACGAGGCGTCATGCACTGGGTGATTTTGGTGCTCTATGGCGCAGGCGTGGCCTTGGCCTGGAATTTCCGTGCCGTGCTCGCCGAGCCGTTTGCCAGCAGCTTTGGCACATTGCTAACCCTGAAAATATGCTTGGCGTTTAGCATCCTTGGGCATTTTCTGGCGGTTGTTTGGCTGATGCGCACTGGACGAATGAGCCCAGCGCGCTCTCGCCTGATACACCTGAGCGTATTGACGCAGATGCTGCTGATTATATTTCTAGCCAAAGCGATGGTGATTCTGAGCTGGTAAACCCAGGCGTGCTTGCGCCATTGGCGCTTGTTACGCGCTGGTTGACTGGCCCAGAAGGGGACTGGTTTTCGCGTATAGGTTGGGTCATTGGTACTTCGTCGTTATGCTCTGCGCCACAACAAAATCAGTGGGTGAGTGATGTTCCAGTCAGCACGTGCCGTAAGACTTCTACCGTTTGCCATGGTTTTTCTGCTCGCTGCCTGCGCCAGCGGGCCGCAGTTGTTGCCGGAAACCAAGCGGTTGCCGGAGCGAGTCGAGTTGGCCGATGTGCCGTTCTTTCAGCTCAGTGATGCCCAAGGAGGACCTTCGGCATTGGCGGCGCTGCTCAATCATCATGGCGTGATCAGCAGCCCAGGGCTGGTGGATGAGCGCATACAGCAGCTGGCCAAAGGGCAGAGCCCGCAAGCTGGGCTTGAGGCTGTGTCGCGCTCATATGAACTGCTGGTTTATCCCTTACCCGGCAATCTGGATGCCCTTATCCAACAGGTATCCGCAGGGCATCCGGTGCTGGTGATGCAGGATCGCCTGTTTGGCGGCCCCGGTTCGCAGTTTGCAGTGTTGGTCGGTTATGACCAGCGCGAGCGCACGCTGGTGCTGCGCTCCGGTAATACCCGTCGTTGGTACACCAGTTTTGCCAGTTTCGATGATGCCTGGAGCGAGGCGGGGCGTTGGGCGGTACTGGTTCTGCCGACCAATCAGTTGCCGGCGCAGCCGGTTGAGCGGGTCTGGCTACAGGCCGCGCGTGAGCTGCAACAGCACGGCCGAGGTGACGCAGCGCGGCGTGCCTTGCGTGCAGCCCGCCAGGTTTGGCCGGATGCCGCGCTTTAGGTAGCGCTCTGCTGAGCTGAAATGCAAAACGGCACCCCTAGGGTGCCGTTTCTGTTTGCCGGTGTTGGTTTAAACGCCCAGCTTGTCACGCAGGGTGTAGTACCAAGCGCCCAAGGCGCTGAACGGCACCTGGAACAGGCGGCCACCCGGGAATGGGTAGTGCGGCAAGTCGGCGAAGGCGTCGAAGCGCTCGGCCTGGCCACGCAGTGCTTCGGCCAGCACCTTGCCCGCCAGGTGGGTGTAGGTCACACCATGACCGCTACAACCTTGCGAGTAATAGATGTTGTCGCCCAGGCGGCCCACTTGAGGCAAACGCGACAAGGTCAGCAGGAAGTTGCCAGTCCAGGCGTAATCGATCTTCACGTCTTTTAATTGCGGGAAGGCTTTGAGCATTTTCGGCCGGATGATCGCCTCGATGTTCGCAGGGTCACGGGCGCCATAGACCACGCCACCACCAAAGATCAGGCGGTTATCACCGCTGAGACGGTAGTAATCGAGTAGGTAGTTGCAGTCTTCTACGCAGTAGTCTTGTGGCAGCAGGCTCTTCGCCAGTTCGGCGGACAGTGGCTCAGTGGTGATCACCTGGGTACCGCACGGCATCGACTTGGCTGACAGCTCGGGAATCAGGTTGCCGAGATAAGCGTTGCCAGCCACGACCACGAACTTAGCTTTGATGCGGCCGTTAGGGGTGTGCACAACAGGATTGGCGCCGCGTTCAATGCGGATAGCAGGGGACTGCTCGTAAATCACCCCGCCGAGGGACTCGACTGCAGCCGCTTCACCCAGTGCCAGATTGAGCGGGTGGATATGACCGCCACTCATGTCGAGCATGCCGCCGGCATAAATGTCGGTGCCGACGACTTCTTGGATGCGCTTGGCGTCCATCAGCTCCAGCTGGGTGTGGCCGTAGCGTTCCCAGAGCTTTTTCTGCGATTCCAAGTGCTTCATGTGCTTGGGCGTGTTGGCTGCAAATACGCCGCCGTCCTTGAGATCGCACTGGATGTTGTACTTGGCGATGCGCTCGCGAATGATCCGGCCGCCTTCGAAAGCCATGTCGCCGAGCAGCTGCGCTTGCTTGGGTGCAACGCTGCGCTCGATCACGTCGATGTCACGGCTATAGCTGTTGACGATCTGCCCGCCATTGCGGCCTGATGCACCGAAGCCGACTTTGGCGGCTTCGACAATGCTGACCTTGAAGCCGTTTTCCAGTAGGGCGATGGCTGTAGACAGGCCGGTGTAGCCAGCCCCAACAATGCACACGTCAGTCTCGACTTCGCCATTGAGCTCTGGGCGTTCCGGAACCGGGTTCGCGGAGGCCGCGTAATAGGATTGTGGATAAGCTGTGTGCGCCATTTTGCAACCTCTGTTCTTTATTTTTTACGGATGAGCAGATGCTACCTGAGTTGAAAATGCCCGGCTAGTAGCCTGTACGAAATATAAAACGTGCAGCGAAATAGTAAAAAATTCAGTTATTCAGGCAGTTAGCGAAAAAAATGTTGACAGTTTTTTCCGCGGCCGTAGAATGCGCACCCATCGTAGGCACGTAGCTCAGTTGGTTAGAGCACCACCTTGACATGGTGGGGGTCGTTGGTTCGAGTCCAATCGTGCCTACCAAATTTGGTAGAAGAAGGGTCGCTTAGGCGGCCCTTTTTTTTGGTTCTTGTAAATGGCTCTGGTCTTCTGCAAGCATCCGTGCGGTTCATTGTTGTTTAAACCTCCAGTGACTGCGGTTCGGTTTTGGTTAGGCCCGCAAGCCCCTGCTTCTGTATGGCAGGTATACCGCCGAATCGCTTACTGGCTCATCCCAACCCACGTGGCCTTTGGTAGAGGTCACCACTAGGAGAGGAGGCGCCATGCCCATTATTACTCTTCCCGACGGCAGTCAGCGTTCGTTCGATCATCCTGTATCCGTACTCGAGGTGGCGCAATCCATTGGTGCTGGCTTGGCCAAAGCTACGGTGGCCGGCAAGGTCAACGGCAAGCTGGTTGATGCTTGTGACCTGATTGATAGTGACGCGACCCTGCAGATCATTACGCCCAAAGACCAAGAAGGTCTCGAAATCATTCGCCACTCCTGTGCGCATTTGATTGGGCATGCGGTGAAACAGCTGTTTCCTGCTGCCAAGATGGTGATTGGTCCGGTCATTGATGACGGTTTCTACTACGACATCGCCTCCGAGCGCCCCTTCACTCTAGATGATGTGGCGGCTATCGAGCAGCGCATGCAGCAGTTGATCGAAAAAGATTATGACGTCATCAAGAAAGTGACGCCGCGTGCTGAGGTTATTGATGTATTTACCGCGCGCGGTGAGGATTACAAGCTGCGCCTGGTAAGCGATATGCCGGATGAGCAGGCCATGGGTCTGTACTATCACGAAGAATATGTCGATATGTGCCGTGGCCCGCACGTGCCAAACACTCGCTTCCTTAAAGCATTCAAGTTGACCAAGTTGTCCGGTGCCTACTGGCGCGGTGATGCCAAGAATGAGCAGTTGCAGCGTGTGTATGGCACTGCCTGGGCGGACAAGAAGCAGTTAGCGGCTTATGTCCAGCGTATTGAAGAGGCTGAGAAGCGCGACCATCGCAAGATCGGCAAGCGTCTTGATCTGTTCCACGCCCAGGAAGAAGCGCCAGGTATGGTGTTCTGGCACCCGAATGGCTGGACCATTTACCAGGTGCTTGAGCAGTACATGCGTGGTGTGCAGCGCGAGCATGGCTATCAGGAAATCAAGACCCCGCAGATTGTTGATCGTGTGCTCTGGGAGAAGTCCGGGCATTGGGGTAATTATGCTGACAACATGTTCACCACGGAGTCGGAGAGTCGCGATTACGCAATCAAGCCGATGAACTGTCCGTGCCATGTGCAGGTTTTCAATCAGGGCTTGAAGAGTTACCGCGAGTTGCCGCTGCGCCTGGCTGAGTTTGGTTCCTGTCACCGCAATGAGGCTTCGGGTGCTTTGCATGGCATTATGCGCGTGCGTGGCTTTACTCAAGATGATGCGCACATCTTCTGTACCGAAGAGCAGGTCAGGAAAGAAGCGGCGGACTTCATTAAGTTGACCTTGCAGGTCTACGCCGACTTCGGCTTTACCGATGTACAGATGAAGCTCTCCACGCGTCCAGCTAAGCGCGTTGGTGATGATGCCTTCTGGGATCGTGCTGAAGAGGCGCTGGCTAATGCGCTGAATGAGGCGGGTCTGCCTTGGGAGTATCTGCCGGGGGAAGGCGCGTTCTACGGTCCGAAGATTGAGTTCACCCTGCTTGACTGTCTCGGTCGTGCGTGGCAGTGCGGAACCTTGCAGTACGATCCGAACATGCCGCAGCGCCTAGATGCGAGCTACGTCTCCGAAGACAACAGCCGTAAAGTGCCGGTCATGTTGCACCGGGCGATTCTCGGCTCGTTCGAGCGTTTCATCGGTATTTTGATCGAGCATTACGAGGGGGCGTTCCCGGCTTGGCTGGCGCCGACTCAGGCGGTGGTGATGAATATCACCGACAAACAGGCGGATTTTGCCCTCGAAGTTGAAAAAACACTCAATCAAAGCGGTTTTCGTGCCAAGTCTGACTTGAGGAACGAGAAGATAGGCTTTAAAATCCGCGAGCATACTTTGCTCAAGGTTCCTTATCTCTTGGTTATCGGAGATCGGGAAGTTGAGACGAAAACTGTCGCCGTGCGTACCCGTGAAGGTGCTGATCTGGGCTCAATGCCCGTCGCTCAATTCGCTGAATTTCTTACGCAGGCGGTTTCCCGGCGTGGTCGCCAAGATTTGGAGTAATCATTATTAAGCGTGATATGAGACAAGATAAGCGAGCTGCACCGAAGGCACCGATCAATGAGAATATCTCGGCACGTGAGGTTCGGTTAATTGGCGCTGAGGGTGAGCAGCTCGGGATTGTGTCAATTGAAGACGCGCTTCTTAAGGCCGAAGAGGCCAAGCTGGATCTGGTAGAAATTTCTGCCGATGCAGTGCCGCCTGTTTGCAAGCTGATGGACTACGGTAAGTCGATCTTCGAAAAGAAGAAGCAGGTTGCCGCAGCAAAGAAAAACCAGAAGCAGATTCAAGTTAAAGAAATCAAGTTTCGTCCAGGGACGGAGGAAGGGGATTACCAGGTAAAACTACGCAACCTGGTACGTTTCCTTAGTGAGGGGGACAGGGCCAAGGTTTCATTGCGATTCCGCGGTCGTGAGATGGCCCATCAGGAGCTGGGCATGGAGCTGTTGAAGCGGGTTGAAGCTGACCTGCTTGAATACGGCACCGTTGAACAGCATCCAAAGATGGAAGGACGCCAGCTGATCATGGTCATCGCCCCCAAAAAGAAGAAATAACCACCAGGGCACGGCAGGCCTTGCGGTTATGTTTATCAACTGAATGCGGAGTACCGAACATGCCAAAGATGAAAACCAAGAGTGGTGCAGCCAAGCGTTTTCTTAAAACCGCTAATGGCTTCAAGCACAAGCACGCTTTCAAGAGCCACATCCTGACCAAGATGTCCACTAAGCGTAAGCGTCAACTGCGGGGCAGCTCCATGGTGCACCCGTCTGACGTAGCAAAAGTGGCGCGCATGCTGCGCGTTCGTTAATCGGTCAAGATAGAGGAAATTACTCATGGCTCGTGTTAAGCGCGGCGTTATCGCTCGCAAGCGTCACAAAAAAATTCTGAAACTCGCTAAAGGCTACTACGGCGCACGCTCACGCGTATTCCGCGTTGCCAAGCAAGCGGTGATCAAGGCAGGCCAATACGCCTACCGTGACCGTCGTCAGAAAAAGCGTCAGTTCCGCGCTCTGTGGATCGCTCGTATCAACGCTGGTGCACGTGTGAACGGTCTGTCTTACAGCCGTTTCATTGCCGGCCTGAAAAAAGCGTCCATTGAGATCGACCGTAAGGTACTGGCTGATCTGGCAGTGAACGAAAAAGCGGCGTTTGCTGCGATTGTCGAGAAAGCGAAAGCCGTACTGGCTTAAGTCCCCGACAATCACCGGGCTCGCCCGGTGCTAAACGTCACCAATAGGGGAAGAGCCTTTAAGCTCTTCCCCTATTTCGTATCTGGAGTCTGTAAATGGAAAATCTGGATGTGCTGGTCTCGCAAGCGCTTGAGGCTGTTAGCCACACCGACGATGTGAATGCCCTTGAGCAATTGCGGGTTCACTATCTGGGCAAGAAAGGCGAATTAACTCAGGTGATGAAGACCCTGGGTAATCTGTCGGCAGAAGAGCGCCCGCAAGCGGGTGCGCTGATCAATGCCGCCAAAGATAAAGTTCAGGATGCTCTGAATAGCCGTAAACAAACGTTGGAACAGGCTGCGCTGAGCGCCAAGCTCGCCGCCGAGAAGATTGATGTCACTCTGCCTGGGCGTGGGCAGGTGTCGGGTGGGCTGCATCCGGTAACTCGCACGCTCGAGCGTGTAGAGCAGTTCTTTACTCGGATAGGCTACGGCATTGCCGAAGGCCCCGAGGTCGAGAACGATTACCATAACTTTGAAGCGCTCAACATTCCGGGTCATCACCCGGCGCGAGCGATGCATGACACCTTTTATTTTAATGCAAACATGTTGCTGCGCACCCACACCTCGCCGGTACAGGTGCGCACCATGGAATCCCAGCAGCCGCCGATCCGTATTGTTTGTCCCGGTCGCGTATACCGCTGTGATTCCGATATCACTCACTCGCCGATGTTCCATCAGGTCGAAGGGCTGCTGGTCGATGAGGGCGTGAGCTTTGCCGATCTCAAAGGCACCATCGAAGAGTTTCTGCGAGTGTTCTTTGAAAAGCCTCTGGGTGTGCGTTTCCGCCCATCCTTCTTCCCGTTCACCGAGCCGTCGGCTGAAGTCGATATGCAATGCGTGATGTGCAGCGGCAAGGGCTGCCGCGTGTGCAAGCAGACCGGCTGGCTGGAGGTCATGGGTTGCGGCATGGTGCATCCGAATGTGCTGCGCATGTCTGGCATTGATCCGGAAAAATACTCCGGTTTTGCCTTTGGTATGGGTGTTGAGCGTTTGGCCATGCTGCGCTACGGCGTCAACGATTTACGACTGTTCTTCGATAACGACCTGCGGTTTCTAGCGCAATTTCGCTAGTGCCCTCGTATTGCGTAATCGAATTGGTTCAGGAGAACAGACAGTATGAAATTCAGTGAAAAGTGGCTGCGCAGCTGGGTAAATCCGCAGGTTTCCCGTGATGATTTGGTTGCGCGTCTATCCATGGCTGGCCTTGAAGTAGACAGCGTGTCGTTGGCTGCCGGTGTGTTCAGCGGCGTGGTCGTGGGTGAGGTGTTGAGCGCCGAGCAGCATCCCGATGCCGACAAGCTGCGTGTGTGCCAAGTCAGCAGTGGCGCGGAGACCTTTCAGGTGGTCTGTGGCGCACCCAATGTGCGCCCCGGCCTGAAAATTCCGTTCGCTATGATTGGTGCCGAATTACCCGGCGACTTCAAAATCAAGAAAGCCAAGCTGCGTGGTGTTGAGTCCAATGGCATGCTTTGCTCGGCTTCCGAACTGCAGATTAGTGAAGATAACGATGGCCTGATGGAGTTGCCGGCAGATGCGCCGGTAGGTCAGGATATTCGCGTCTATTTGGATCTCGACGATGCCAGCATCGAAGTTGACTTGACGCCTAATCGGGGTGACTGCCTGTCCCTGGCTGGCCTGGCTCGTGAAGTCGGTGCCCTGTACAACGCTCCGGTCACTCGTCCTGAAATTGCGGCTGTGCCCGCGAGCCATGGCGACGTGTACCCGGTTGAGGTTGTAGCTCCGCAGGCCTGCCCGCGCTACCTCGGTCGTGTGCTGCGTAATGTTGACCTTTCCCGGCGAACACCGCTGTGGGTGGTCGAGCGCCTGCGTCGCGCAGATGTGCGTAGTATTGATGCGGTTGTTGATATCACCAACTATGTGATGCTTGAGCTGGGGCAGCCAATGCATGCCTTC
Source organism: Pseudomonas sp. (assembly GCA_033720015.1). Classification (GTDB taxonomy): domain Bacteria; phylum Pseudomonadota; class Gammaproteobacteria; order Pseudomonadales; family Pseudomonadaceae; genus Aquipseudomonas. The sequence continues at coordinate 2,319 of JAWWDH010000053.1, read as the reverse complement.
GATCTTGCCGAGATCAATGGCGGTGTTCGCGTGCGTATGGCTGAAGAAGGCGAGAAGCTAGTTCTGCTCGATGGCCAGGAAGTCAGTCTGCGCGCTGACACCTTGGTCATTGCTGACCATCAACGTGCTCTGGCTATTGCTGGTGTTATGGGTGGTGAGCATAGCGGCGTCAGTGCCAAGACTCGCGATCTATTCCTTGAGAGCGCCTTCTTCGACACCATTGCGATTGCAGGTAAGGCGCGTTCCTACGGTTTGCATACTGATGCTTCGCATCGTTTTGAGCGTGGCGTGGATTGGCAATTGGCGCGTGAAGCCATGGAGCGTGCGACTGCACTGATGATTGAGATCGTTGGTGGCGAAGCCGGGCCGATTATCGAAGTCGTCAGTCAAGAGCAGTTGCCCAATGTTGCTCCGGTCACGCTGCGGGCTGAGCGCGTCGAGCAGATGCTCGGCCTGAAAATGGATGATGCGGAAATCGTCCGCCTACTGACTGCCTTGGGGTTGGGTATTTCCGCCGACGGTGAGGGCCAGTGGCAGGTTAGCGTGCCAAGTCATCGCTTCGATATCAGTTTGGAAGTCGATCTGATTGAAGAGCTCGCGCGCTTGTACGGTTATAACCGCTTGCCCGTGCGCTATCCGCAGGCGCGTTTGGCACCGCAGGCGAAGGCTGAAGCCGCAGTTGACCTGCCTGCGCTGCGCCGTTTGTTGGTAGCTCGCGGTTATCATGAGGCAATCACCTACAGCTTTATCGATCCAAAACTGTTCGAGCTATTCAATCCCGGTGTTGCGCCATTGATGCTGGCCAATCCGATTTCCGCGGACATGGCCGCCATGCGTTCTTCGCTGTGGCCGGGCCTGGTGAAAGCACTTGAGCACAACCTTAATCGTCAGCAGCCACGCGTGCGTCTGTTTGAAAGCGGTCTGCGCTTTGTCGGTCAGCTTGAAGGCTTGCAGCAAGAGCCGATGCTGGCGGGGGTTATCTGTGGCAGTCGCTTGCCTGAAGGCTGGGCGCACGGCCGCGATAATGTCGATTTTTATGATGTGAAAGCTGATGCTGAGGCGCTGCTGGCCAGTGCCGGTGCCGATGCGAGTTTTACATTTGTAGCGGGTGAACATCCAGCGTTGCATCCAGGGCAGACTGCGCGAATCGAACGCGAGGGACGACTGGTCGGTTATCTCGGGGCTATGCACCCTGAGCTGTCGAAGGCGCTCGGACTGGATCAGGCTGTGTTCATGTTCGAGCTGGTGCTGAATGAGGTCACTCAAGGGCTTATGCCGAAGTTTCAGGAGCTTTCTAAGTTTCCTGAGGTGCGGCGTGACTTGGCTATCTTGGTGGGGCGTGATGTACCAGCAGAGAATTTGCTTAGCGTTATTCGCGAGGGTGCAGGCGAGTGGTTGACTGACCTCAAGCTATTTGACGTGTATCACGGTAAAGGTATTGATCCTGATAGAAAAAGCCTTGCCGTCGGCTTGACCTGGCAGCATCCATCGCGCACTCTTAATGACGATGAGGTGAGTATCACAACGCAAAAAATTCTCACCTCCCTGGAACAAAGGTTCAACGCCACGTTAAGGAAGTAGCGTATGGGGGCTCTGACGAAAGCTGAGATGGCGGAACGTCTGTATGAAGAGCTGGGCCTGAATAAACGGGAAGCCAAGGAGTTGGTGGAGCTGTTCTTTGAGGAGATCCGCCAAGCGCTGGAGCTCAACGAACAGGTCAAGCTCTCGGGGTTCGGTAATTTTGATCTGCGCGATAAGCGTCAGCGCCCCGGTCGCAATCCAAAAACAGGAGAGGAAATTCCGATCACGGCTCGCCGTGTCGTAACTTTCCGTCCAGGCCAGAAGCTCAAAGCCAGGGTTGAAGCGTATGCTGGAACCAAGTCATAACGACGAACTACCCGTTATACCCGGCAAACGTTACTTCACCATTGGTGAGGTGAGTGAGCTGTGTGCCGTAAAGCCGCACGTACTGCGCTACTGGGAGCAGGAATTTCCTCAGCTCAATCCAGTTAAGCGGCGCGGTAATCGACGGTATTATCAGCGACAGGATGTGTTGATGATTCGGCAGATTCGGGCTCTTTTGTACGACCAAGGCTTCACAATTGGCGGGGCGCGACAGCGCCTCTCTGGCGATGAAGCGAAAGACGACAGTACTCAATACAAGCAGTTGATCAAGCAAATGATTACTGAGCTTGAGGATGTCTTGTCGGTTCTCAAGAAATAGTCGCGTTATTCAAAAAGTTTCCATATTTCAGAAGCTTAATGTATAGTTCGACCCGTTTTCGGGTAACTGAAAACGGGTTAACGCCTAGTCGGGGC
>JAWWDH010000052.1:0-12867 GCA_033720015.1 Pseudomonas sp. | reverse complement strand
GTGTTGGCGCTGATGGAAAATTGACCCACCCTGCCGATTGAAATTTGACCCAGGGCGGATTGCTGATTTTGTTACCAGCAACTGTGGATAAGTCTATCAGCGCAGCTGCCTTTGAACCCACTCCTTCGCTAGCCCAGTTCAGTTGTTCAAGGCCTGCCACACGCAGCCATGCAGCAGGCCGTCGTCACCATGAAATCAGAACGGCTCATCGTCCTCCGGTTCTTGGCCGCCCTTACGTTTTCGCTCCCGTGGCCATCAGCACCACAACCTGGTTGAGCTGCTCTTCAATTGGAGCCCGTGCGCTGTCCTTAATAACAGCACCACCATCGCCACAGCGAATTTCGAGCTTCCCAGAGGGTGTGTACTGGTAGGGTGGCCAGTAGCTGTACTCGCCACGGCTCTTTGCCGCCACCTGCTTTGGGGTTGGCACATAGTTAGCGCGTTTAGTGGCTTCAAACACGCTAAGTGGCAGGCGCACACCAAACATTTCGACCTCAATATGGTGATCGCCATGTACCAACCTGAATCTCCCATGACTGACTACAGCGTGAGCACCAGGTTGGCATTGAAGCCCGTATCTTCGCCTGAGTAGCCTCTTGGATTGCACACGACTCGCGTACCTGCGACCTCATAGTCGACTGCTGTGTGCGAATGACCATGAACCCACAGCGCGACTTGGTCGCCTCCCATCAGATCTTCCCAACGATTCGCATACGCAGCATCCATGTGGCCACCCGCATGGGGTCGTCTTGAAGGGAACGCAGGGTAGGGGCGTGATGAGTAATCACCACAGTGCGGCCATCAAATGGCTCAGCCAACTTAGCGCGCAGCCAGTCACGGGTCTTCACGGACTGCTCCGCTAAGTCAGCAGGCCGGATACGGCGGTAGTTTTCCGTGCTGATCTGCCGAAAATCATTCATAGCATTTTGCGCACTGAGAGAGGCGATGGGTGGGTTGCCGGTAGCCGCAAAATCCGTCCACATGGTGGCGCCGAGAAAACGAACGCCACTGATGATGGTCTCGTCGCGATCCAGTACCCGCACCCGCTCATCCTGAGCCAGCCGCATCTTTTCCAGGGTACGACTCAGATGACCACCGTAGTATTCGTGGTTACCTGGCACGTACAGAACAGGGCCAGAGAAGGCTTGTTTGGCCCAGGCCACCCCACGCGTTTTGACATCGATGTCACCGGCCAAAATGACCACGTCAGCCTCCGGAACCTCCGGCATAAAAGGGCTGAATTCATTGTGCAGATCGGACAGCAAGTGGATACGCATTGTCATGTCCATAGCGTTGAAAGTGAGTTACGACTCGCCGAAAAAGTCATCGCGCGCGATCCGACCAAACACTTGGTCGTCTGCCGGCTGCTCGTCATCAAACAAAGTGTGGATACGTCGCTCCTGACGCAGATAGGCCAACGCGCCAAAGAAACAGGATTCACACAGATGTACCTGGTAACGCTCGCCATCGTGCTGCGAGCCATACCCCCACAGCGCTTGCAAGCTGCCAAATTGCTGACCGTAACCTGGCACACGCGTATTACCTCCACACACCGCGCAATGAATATCATCGGTCTGAATCGCCTTATCCATCACGATCACTCCAGGTCTATTGGGCGAGGCAGGGTCGTCCCGCCCTTTAACCGATCCGGTGTTATGCGAAGACCGGTTCGACTCCCCAACCGCCGACCCACGCCATCAAAATATTCGCCCGACAGTCTCCAAAGCGGCGCGTTTACGCACGCCGTCACCGAGCAGTACATAGAACGTATGAAAGGTCTGAAACACGAAGCCGTCATTGAATTCATAGAGCGGAGAGGTGCGAACAAAATCACCAATATCCCAGCGCCGTTGGGAGTCATAAATGACGGTGTGCGCGTACAAAATTACCGGCTGGCGATTAGTTTTTTCCAGCTCCGCACGCTGCGCATCGGTGACGTCCAGATCGAGCCACATCCAATCACGAACTAAACAAAACCCAGCCATCAGACGGCGGTTTTGCATATGTCATTTGTTTAGCCCTCTAAACAGCGCTATGAGATAAGCAAAAGCCCCAACTGAGGTACTCAGGTGGGGCTTTTCATTTACTGGCCTAACAACTTTGACCGAACCACTTAACTCTGGCCGAAATGGCAAATAACTCTGCCCACCTACAGCAGGTTGGCAGGTTGGCAGGTTGGCAGGTTGGCAGGTTGGCAGGTTGGCAGGTTGGCAGGTTGGCACAGCATGCGGTTCGTTTTGATGAAGCCGCAAGCGTGTCGCACTCGACTGCCCATAATCATTTTTGAAGGCTGATGGGCGACGCTGTTTTGATCGGCTTAAATTGCCGCGCGCCATTCACTCCAAAGATCTCCCAGATTTTTGCACCCTCAAAACGAGATTTTCCGGGCTTTCTCTGTAGCTTCACTACATAAGTCGCTTACTGGACACTACTGAGCTGCATCTAAAGCACTGATCCAGAAAGAAAAACCCCGGCGCTAGGCCGGGGTAGTGGCAGATTTCATCATGACAATAACTCGCACAATCATGACAATTAACCTGCCCGTCGACAAAAAAGTCAGAAGTCCAGGTTGGATACAGCCAGTGCGTTGGTCTCGATAAAGTCCCTACGTGGCTCTACAGCATCGCCCATTAGGGTGTTGAAGATCTGGTCGGCAGCGATCGCGTCTTCGATACGCACCTGGAGCATGCGGCGCACATCCGGGTCCATGGTGGTTTCCCAGAGTTGGTTCGGGTTCATTTCACCCAGACCTTTATAGCGCTGAATACTGTGGCGCTTGGTGCTTTCAGCCATCAGCCACGCCAGTGCTTCCTTGAACGTTGTAACCGCCTTCTTGCGCTCGCCACGCTGCACATATGCACCGTCTTCCAGCAAGCTATTGAGCTGGTCGCCCAGGGTGGTAACGGTCTTGTAATCGTTACTGGCGAAGAAGTCGCGGTTGAAGATGATGTAGCTGGAAACCCCGTGTGACACCAGTTCAACCTGTGGCAGCCATACGTGGCGTTCAGGATCTTCGTGCAGACTGGTTTTGTAGACCAAGCCCGACTTCTCCATGACTTTCAGGCGCGTATCGAGCAGGCCTAGCCAATGCTGCATGGCGTCTTTATCTGCCAGTTGCTCGGCTTCGACACGTGGAATGTAGACAAAGTGCTCGGTGAGCTCCAACGGGTACAGACGCGACAAACGATTGAGGGTCTTCATCACCAGACGGTAATCGTTGACCAAGGTTTCCAGCGCGCTGCCTGATAGCCCTGGTGCGCTTTCGTTGACGTGCAGGCTGGCATCTTCAAGGGCCGACTGGGTCATGTATTCTTCCATGGCTTCGTCGTCTTTGATGTACTGCTCTTGCTTGCCCTTCTTGACCTTATACAGCGGCGGCTGGGCAATGTAGATGTAACCACGCTCGATCAGCTCTGGCAGCTGACGGAAGAAGAAGGTCAGCAGCAGGGTGCGGATGTGCGAACCGTCGACGTCAGCGTCGGTCATGATGATGATGTTGTGGTAACGCAGCTTGTCGATGTTGTATTCATCGCGGCCGATACCACAGCCCAAGGCAGTGATCAGAGTGCCGACTTCCTGGGAGGAAATCATCTTGTCGAAACGAGCTTTCTCGACGTTGAGGATCTTACCCTTGAGCGGCAGGATGGCCTGAGTCTTGCGGTTACGGCCCTGCTTGGCAGAGCCGCCCGCGGAGTCCCCTTCCACAATATAGAGTTCGGAGAGGGCAGGGTCTTTCTCCTGGCAGTCAGCCAGTTTGCCCGGCAAGCCGGCGATATCCAGTGCACCTTTACGGCGGGTCATTTCACGGGCTTTACGTGCGGCTTCACGAGCGCGTGCAGCGTCGATCATCTTACCGACCACAAGCTTGGCTTCGTTGGGATTTTCCAGCAGGAAGTCAGAGAAGTACTTGCCCATTTCCTGCTCGACTGCAGTTTTCACTTCGCTGGAGACCAGCTTGTCTTTGGTCTGCGAGCTGAACTTAGGGTCTGGAACCTTAACCGAAATAATCGCGGTCAGGCCTTCACGGGCGTCATCGCCGGTGGTGGCAATCTTGTGCTTCTTGGCCAGGCCTTCCTGCTCGATATAGGCATTCAGGTTACGCGTCAGCGCCGAGCGGAAGCCCGCTAGGTGGGTACCACCGTCACGCTGGGGAATGTTGTTGGTGAAGCACAACAGGTTCTCGTTAAAGCTGTCGTTCCACTGCAGTGCGACTTCTACGCCAATGCCGTCTTCACGCTGCATGGTGAAGTGGAACACCTGGTTGACCGCTGTCTTGTTGTGGTTGAGGTATTCAACGAAGGCGCGCAGACCGCCTTCATACTTGAACAACTCTTCCTTACCGCTGCGTTCATCCTTAAGGAAGATGCCCACTCCGGAGTTGAGGAACGACAATTCACGCAGGCGCTTGGCCAAGATATCCCAGCTGAAATGGATATTGGCGAAGGTATCTTCGGACGGCTTGAAGTGAATTTGCGTACCGGTGGTATCGCTATCACCCACTGGAGCAATGGGGGCCTGTGGTACGCCGTGAACGTAAGTTTGCTCCCAGATTTTGCCAGCGCGGCGAATGGTCATGACCAGCTCTCTGGACAACGCATTCACTACCGAAACACCTACACCGTGAAGGCCGCCGGAAACCTTATAGCTGTTATCGTCGAACTTACCGCCCGCATGCAGTACGGTCATGATTACTTCAGCAGCTGAAACGCCCTCATCCTTGTGGATATCCACTGGGATGCCGCGGCCATTGTCGCGCACAGTAATCGACTCATCCGGGTGGATGGTGATGGTGATTTCACTGCAATGCCCAGCCAACGCCTCGTCAATCGAGTTGTCGACCACCTCGAACACCATGTGGTGCAGACCGCTGCCATCGTCGGTATCGCCGATGTACATACCAGGCCGCTTGCGTACGGCATCCAGGCCCTTGAGGACCTTAATGTTATTGGAGTCGTACGTTTGGTTTTCGCTCATGCCTTCACTCCCGGTGGTCGTGGGTCTGGGTAATGCCACCATGTTCCACGTGGAACATGGCAACTGGCGTATCCGTGCGCCAGCCTTCCCTCAACAATTCATGGTCTACACAGGTGATAAACACCTGGCAGTGCAAGTCTTCTAACAATCGGCACAACGCACGACGGTGCTGTTCATCCAGTTCTGACGGCAAGTCATCCACTAGATAGATGCATTGGCCGTGCTTGGCCTGATTGACTAAATGGCCCTGAGCAATGCGCAGGGCACATACAACTAATTTTTGCTGACCGCGCGAGAGTATCTCGGCGGCATTATGCGCACCCAGCCGTAGCCTTAAATCGGCGCGCTGAGGTCCTGCCTGGGTGTGCCCCAATTGCTGATCGCGGGGAAGGGTAGAGGCCAACACGGTGTTGAGCTCACGGTCTTTATCCCATCCGCGGTAGTAACTGAGGGTCAAACCTTCCAGCTCAACCAGCTCATTCAGGGTGCGCTCGAAAACCGGTTTCAGTGCCTGAATATAGGCACGCCGATAGCCGTCAATTTCGTCGCTGGCCAGGCATAATTCTCGGTCCCAGGCCGCCTGTGAAACGGCGTCAAGTGTACCATGCCGCAGCCATGAGTTCCGCTGACGCAGGGCCTTCTGCAGGCGCTGCCAAGCTGACAGAAAGCGAGGTTCCACGTGGAACACACCCCAGTCGAGAAACTGCCTTCTGATCTTCGGCGCACCTTCGAGTAAACGAAAACTGTCCGGGTTGATCAGCTGCAAGGGCAGCGTCTCGGCCAACTGCGCTGCGCTGCGGGCATTTTGCCCATCAATACGAATCTGAAACTCGCCCTGACGATCCCGCGAAATGCCCAGATTACTTAACCGACCGTCAGACATCTTTACCTGGCCAAAGATGGTGCAGGCCAGCTGATCGTATTGAATAACCGAGAGCAAACGGGTGCTGCGAAATGAGCGGGCCAAACCCAGCAAATGAATGGCTTCAAGCACGCTGGTTTTGCCGCTGCCATTGTCGCCGGAGAGGATATTGATACGCGGGGAGGGAGAGAGGGTCACCGGGTGCAGGTTACGCACCGCGGTGACAGTAAAGCGAGTCAGGGACATTTAGATAACAGACCGTTGCGAACGTAGCGAGCGATGGTCAGACAAGGCAGTCTGTGTTGAGCAGTTTGGCGTGTGCGAGCCGTACATAAGCATTACTCGCATCAATCACCCATCGGTTCGCGCTAACACATTGATGCAAGCAACTTGCCGAAACTGCCCGCAACACGGAATAGCCGAGCGTAATCGTTATTCAACGGTCTGGGGTTACAGACGCATTGGCATGACCACATAAGACGAATCGTCGTTATCAGCTTCTTGCACCAGAGCGCTGCTATTGGCATCGGAAAGAATCAAACGTACTTGGTCGGTGGTCATCACACTCAGCACATCGAGCAAGTAACTGACGTTGAAACCGATTTCCAGCGCACTGCCGTTGTAGTCAACGGCGATCTCTTCTTCGGCTTCTTCCTGCTCAGGGTTATTGGCTTGAATTTTCAGCAAGCCAGACTCCAGTTGCAGGCGAATACCACGATACTTCTCGTTGGACAAAATCGCGGTGCGGCTAAACGCTTCACGCAGGCCTTGGCGATCAGCCACTACCAGTTTGTCACCACCGCGTGGCAACACACGCTCGTAATCTGGGAACTTACCGTCGACCAGTTTCGAGGTGAAGGTAAATTCACCCGTGGTAGCGCGGATATGATGCTGACCGAGAACGATGCTCACGCTGCCATCCTGCTCAGTGAGCAGGCGGGCCATCTCGAGAATACCTTTACGTGGCACGATGACCTGATGGCGTTCGACCTGCTCGATAGCAGCGTCCATGGAGCACATGGCCAGACGGTGACCATCAGTAGCCACTGCACGAAGGATACCGGTCTGCACTTCCAACAGCATGCCGTTGAGGTAATAACGCACGTCCTGTTGGGCCATGGCAAAGCTGGTGCGCTCAATCAGACGGCGCAGTTTGCTTTGCACCAGGCTGAACGTCAGCGAGCCCGGGCCTTCTTCAACAGTAGGGAAATCATTGGCGGGCAGGGTGGACAGGCTGAAGCGGCTGCGACCGGCCTTGATCAGGAGCTTCTGCTCATCGATGCGAATATCGATCAACGCGTCGCTCGGCAGGCTCTTGCAAATGTCCATCAGCTTGCGCGCCGGCACGGTGATTTCACCGGACTCAGCAGGCTCTTCCAGAGTGACGCGTCCGACCAGCTCGACCTCTAGGTCGGTACCAGTCAAAGACAGCTGCTGGCCTTCAACCACCAGCAGAACGTTCGAGAGAACCGGCAAGGTCTGACGGCGTTCCACGACGCCGGCGACCAGTTGCAGAGGTTTCAACAAGGCTTCGCGTTGAATGGTGAAATGCATGGTCTAGTCCCTTGCCTAGTGGAGTTGCGTAGTTAGGTAGTCAGCGTACGCAGTAGATTCTTATAGTCCTCGCGGATATCCGCGTCGGATTCCTTAAGTTCAGCAATCTTACGGCATGCATGCAATACCGTCGTGTGATCACGGCCGCCAAAGGCATCACCAATTTCCGGCAGACTGTGGTTGGTCAGCTCTTTCGACAAGGCCATGGCGACCTGTCGTGGCCGAGCAACCGAGCGCGAACGGCGCTTGGACAGCAGATCAGAAATCTTGATCTTGTAGTACTCAGCCACTGTGCGCTGAATATTGTCGATGCTGACCAGCTTGTCTTGCAGCGCAAGCAGGTCCTTGAGCGATTCACGGATCAGCTCGATGGTAATGTCACGGCCCATGAAGTGCGAGTGGGCAATCACCCGCTTCAATGCACCTTCCAGCTCGCGCACGTTGGAGCGAATGCGTTGCGCGATAAAGAAGGCCGCGTCATGCGGCAGGTCAACTTTGGCCTGATCGGCCTTCTTCATCAGAATGGCTACACGGGTTTCCAGCTCAGGCGGCTCGACGGCCACCGTAAGGCCCCAGCCGAAGCGCGATTTGAGACGTTCTTCCAGCCCTTCGATTTCTTTCGGGTAACGATCGCTAGTGAGAATCACCTGCTGGCCGCCTTCAAGCAAGGCATTGAAGGTATGGAAGAACTCTTCCTGGGAACGCTCTTTCTTGGCGAAGAATTGAATGTCATCGATCAGTAGGGCATCTACCGAACGGTAGAAACGCTTGAATTCATTGATCGCATTCAACTGCAACGCCTTAACCATGTCCGCCACGAAACGCTCGGAATGCAGGTACACCACCTTGGCATTCGGATTCTTCGCCAGCAGATGGTTGCCCACTGCATGCATCAGGTGGGTCTTACCCAAGCCTACGCCACCATAAAGGAACAGCGGGTTGTAGCCATGCTTAGGGTTATCCGCTACCTGCCAAGCTGCTGCACGCGCCAGCTGGTTGGATTTACCTTCGACAAAGTTATCAAAGGTAAAGGTGCGATTCAGATAGCTGGTGTGCTTCAGCCCACCTTCAACCTGCACCGTACGCTCGGTACGCTCGGTACGCGCAGGAGCCTGCTGACTGGCAGCGCCGGCCATAGGATCAAAGCTGGCGCGCGAAGGTTCTGTCGCCGCAGCTGCCACTGGCGTTGTTGTAGCCGACTTTGCTGCAGGCGCAGGTGTACTCGGCGCAACTGGCGGCGTACTCACAACAGCCGCACGGGGAGTCGAACTGCGTTTGCTGCCTATTAATAAGGAAAGCGCGGGGGCCATACCGTTGGTCCGCTCATCGAGCAACTCAAGCAAACGGCCGAGGTATTTCTCATTGACCCAGTCGAGAACAAAACGATTGGGCGCATAGACACGAAGCTCGTCGCCTTCGACCTCGACCTGCAGTGGACGGATCCAGGTGTTGAATTGCTGAGCAGGCAGCTCATCGCGCAGAAGCTCGACGCACTGCTGCCAAAGTTCCACAGACACGGACATCCCCTAAATCGAAAGGCGCGAGGCAAAAAACACAGTCGCCATTGTAGCCGTCGAGGCTGGAGTTATCCACATGTAACCTTGCTGATGTACAAGGAAAATCAACCTGTTAACAGCGCTAGTGGCTAGTAAACGAATTCACATAAGGGTTGTGGATAACCCTACGCAAGCTCGTGGGATAACCCAGGGGTAAACCCGGTGGAAAACCCATCTGTGGGTAAAATGGCATTCCATCCCCAGCTTGTACGCGGCTTCCACACAGTTGCAGCACGCCTTTTCGACAGACTTACCCTTGGCTGAACACCCCGAACCATTTGTGCTTCAGGCACTTATACACAGATAGAGGGCAAGCTAATAGTTACTAACATTACAAAAGATCTTTAAATATTCTCTTCTTTATATTTCTTTATGCAGGAAAGCCTGGTTTGAAATTGACCTAACCCTCGGGTTTCTCTAGAATTGCCGGTCTCTTAAAACGGGGGCCATTCCGGCCCGTAGACGACCACCAGGTACCGCATCATGAAACGTACTTTCCAACCCAGCACTATCAAACGCGCTCGCACCCATGGTTTCCGCGCTCGCATGGCAACCAAGAGCGGCCGTGCTGTTCTGCAGCGTCGCCGCGCCAAGGGCCGTAAGCGTCTCGCCGTCTAAATTTCGGTATTGTGGTGAGTCGAGACTTCAGTCGGGAAAAGCGTCTGCTAACCCCCCGACAATTCAAGGCAGTCTTCGACTCCCCCAACGGCAAAGCTCCGGGCAAAAATGTCCTGCTGCTGGCGCGCAACAATGAGCTTGATCATCCCCGCTTGGGGTTGGTGATCGGCAAGAAGAGCGTCAAGCTCTCAGTTGAGCGCAATCGCCTGAAACGCCAGATCCGCGAATCGTTCCGTCTGAACCAAGATAATTTGGTCGGATGGGACATCGTGGTGGTTGCGCGGAAAGGCCTTGGTGATCTGGAGAATGCTGAACTGGCACGTCAGTTTGGCAAGCTCTGGAAACGCCTCGAACGCAGTAAGCCCAGCCCGCAAGCCGCTGTAACACCCGGGGGGAACGACAGTCCCCATGCGTAAACTGGTTTTGCTTCCTATCCAGTTTTACCGCTATGCCATCAGCCCCTTGATGGCCAGCCGCTGTCGTTTCTACCCAAGTTGGTCTTGCTACGCGCGTGAAGCCATTGAACACCATGGCGTCATGCGCGGTGGCTGGCTGACTCTGCGTCGGTTGGGCCATTGTCACCCGTGGAATCCCGGTGGCTACGACCCGGTCCCCCCCGCGAAAACCTCCCGTTCCTCTTCGATGGCCGAATAATCATGGATATTCAACGCTCGATCCTGATCGTCGCCCTGGCAATCGTGTCCTATATGATGGTTCTTCAGTGGAACCAGGATTACGGTCAAACTGCCCTGCCGACTGAAATTGCCGCGACTAGCAGCACAGTACCTGGCTTGCCAGACACAACCGCTGCAACTTCAAACTCAGTAAGTGGCGACGATATTCCGAGCGCTTCGACTGCCGTTGAGCCCAGCGCAATCAGTGCTGTTGCCACTGTGGCCAGTGATGAGCTGATTCGGGTCAAGACCGATGTACTGGATCTGGCCATCGACCCACGCGGTGGTGATGTGGTGCAACTGCGGCTGCCGCAGTATCCACGTCGTCAGGATCGTCCAGATGTACCTTTCCAGCTGTTCGACAACGGCGGCGAACGGACTTACCTGGCACAGAGTGGTTTGATCGGCAGCAATGCGCCGGACAAATCCAGCGGTCGTGCCCTGTGGAGCAGCGCGCAGAAAAGCTATGAGCTGGCCGATGGCCAGGATCAACTGCAAGTTGATCTTACGCTCAGCGAAGGTGGTGTTAATTACATCAAGCGCTTCACCTTCAAGCGTGGTTTGAACGCTGAATGTTCGGCCAAAGAGCAGCTGCTGAAGAAACCGGGTTGTGTGGATCCGTCCTCCTATCAGGTAACAGTCAGCTACCTGATCGACAACCAGAGCGCTCAAGCCTGGAGCGGCAACATGTTTGCCCAGCTCAAGCGTGATGGCAGCGACGATCCGTCTTCCACCACCGCAACCGGCACCGCAACCTACCTCGGTGGTGCGCTGTGGACAGCCGAAGAGCCGTACAAAAAAGTGTCGATGAAAGACATCGACAAACAAGCCTTCAAAGAAACTGTTCAAGGAGGCTGGGTTGCCTGGCTACAGCATTACTTCGTCACTGCCTGGATTCCAAGCAAAGACAGCACTAACCAGGTACAGACCCGCAAAGACAGCCAAGGCAACTACATTGTCGGCTTTACCGGCCCGGCCATTCAGGTTGCTGCCGGCGCTCAGGGTGAAACCAGTGCAATTCTGTATGCCGGCCCGAAGCTACAAGGCCACCTGAAGACCCTGTCTCCAGGTCTTGAGCTGACTGTCGATTACGGCATCCTGTGGTTCCTTGCTCAGCCGATCTTCTGGCTGCTGGAACATATCCACAGCCTGCTGGGTAACTGGGGCTGGTCGATCATCGTGCTGACGCTGATCATCAAGCTGATTTTCTTCCCACTGTCCGCGGCCAGCTACAAGTCGATGGCGCGCATGCGTGCAGTGGCGCCTAAGCTGGCGGCGCTAAAAGAGCAGTTTGGCGACGATCGGCAAAAAATGTCCCAGGCCATGATGGAGCTGTACAAAAAAGAGAAGATCAACCCGCTCGGTGGTTGCTTGCCTATTTTGGTACAGATGCCGGTATTCCTTGCGCTCTACTGGACCTTGCTGGAAAGCGTAGAAATGCGCCAGGCTCCTTGGTTGCTGTGGATAACTGACCTGGCGATCAAAGACCCGTACTTCATTCTGCCGATCATCATGGGGGCGACCATGTTTATTCAGCAGCAGCTCAACCCGACGCCGCCGGACCCGATGCAAGCCAAGGTACTGAAGATGATGCCGATCATTTTCACCTTCTTCTTCCTCTGGTTCCCAGCCGGTCTGGTGCTGTACTGGGTGGTCAACAACGTCTTGTCCATCGCTCAGCAGTGGTACATTACGCGCAAGATCGAAGCCGCAGCCAAGGCCGCAGACGCCTAGCAGTGATCGCTTCTAAGCTGTAAACAAACGCCCCTTTTCAGGGGCGTTTTGCTATGTCGTATTCAGGAGAAGCCGATGCCAACCGTTACTGAAACCATTGCCGCCGTCGCCACCGCTCAAGGCCGTGGTGGCGTGGGCATCGTGCGTGTTTCCGGGCCCCTGGCGGGCCAGCTGGCTAAGACGATTTGTCAGCGTGAGTTGAAACCACGCTACGCCCATTACGGGCCGTTCTTTGCAGAAGCTGGACAGGTGCTCGATGAAGGCCTGGCCCTGTATTTCCCTGGCCCCAACTCCTTTACCGGCGAAGACGTGCTGGAGCTTCAGGGGCATGGCGGGCCGGTGGTGCTCGATTTACTGCTGCGCCGCTGTGTACAACTCGGCGCTCGCTTGGCCCGCCCCGGTGAATTCAGTGAGCGCGCGTTCCTCAATGACAAACTCGACCTGGCCCAGGCCGAAGCGATTGCCGACCTGATCGAAGCCAGTTCTGAACAGGCGGCGCGCAATGCCTTGCGTTCATTGCAGGGTGAATTCTCGCGCCGCGTGCACAGCCTGACCGAACGCCTGATCAGCCTGCGCATCTACGTCGAGGCGGCCATCGATTTCCCGGAAGAAGAAATCGACTTTCTCGCCGACGGTCATGTACTCAGCCTGCTCGATGGTGTGCGCACGGACCTCGCGGGGGTGTTGCGTGAGGCCGGCCAAGGCGCGCTGCTGCGCGATGGCATGACCGTAGTGATAGCTGGGCGCCCAAACGCCGGTAAATCCAGCCTGCTGAATGCCTTGGCCGGTCGCGAAGCAGCCATCGTCACCGAGATCGCGGGGACCACCCGTGATGTGCTGCGCGAACATATCCACATCGACGGCATGCCCCTGCACGTGGTGGACACTGCAGGCC
>JAWWDH010000051.1:0-12875 GCA_033720015.1 Pseudomonas sp. | reverse complement strand
CGCTGTTTTTGCTGGTACTGATGCCGCTGCTTTGGCAGCAGTTGAGTACCCTGTTCAATGAACTGCCGCGGATGTTGGGCGAGTGGCAGTCGCTGTTTCTATTATTGCCGGAGCGCTATCCGACGCTGATCACTGATGCGCAGGTGCTGCAGTTGATCGAGGTGGTGCGCGGCGAGGTTGGCAAGTTCGGTCAGTGGGCTCTATCGTTTTCCCTGTCCAGCTTGCCGATGCTGGTCAGCATCATGATTTACTTGGTGCTGGTGCCAATTTTGGTGTTCTTTTTCCTCAAGGATCGTGAGCTGATTGGCGCATGGTTTCGCAGCTACTTGCCGCGTGAGCGATCGCTGATCACCCGTGTGGCGCAGGAGATGAACAAGCAAATTGCCAACTACATCCGTGGCAAGGTCATTGAGATCATCATCTGTGGCGTGGTCACCTATGTGGCGTTCGCTTATTTGGGGCTTAACTACGCAGCGCTGCTGGCCTTGTTTGTCGGCTTGTCAGTGGTGGTGCCGTATATCGGCGCGGTGGTAGTGACCGTGCCGGTGGCGCTGATCGGCTTGTTCCAGTGGGGTTTGGGTGACCAGTTCATCTACCTGATGGTGGTCTACGGCATTATTCAAGCGCTGGATGGCAACGTCCTGGTACCACTGCTGTTCTCCGAGGCGGTCAACCTGCACCCTGTTGCTATCATTTGTGCGGTGTTGTTGTTTGGCGGCCTATGGGGGTTCTGGGGGGTGTTCTTTGCCATTCCGTTGGCCACTCTGTTCAAGGCGGTGATCGACGCCTGGCCACGCAGAGAACAGGTGGCATCCAATTAGGTTGCATACATAAAAAGCCGGCCAAAGGGCCGGCTTTTTATTGCGTGAAGCCTTAGGCCTTATTCAGCGCCTGGGCCGCCGCAAGCACGGCATCGACATGGCCCGGCACTTTGACGCCACGCCATTCCTGACGGAGGACGCCGTCTTTGTCGATCAGGAAGGTGCTGCGGTCGACGCCTAGATATTCCTTGCCGTAGAGCTTTTTCAGCTTGATCACATCGAATAGCTGGCAAACAGCTTCATCCTTGTCGGAGATCAGTTCGAAAGGAAATGCCTGTTTGCTCTTAAAGTTCTCGTGAGACTTGATGCCGTCCCGGGATACGCCAAATACCACGGTGTTGGCGGCTTGAAACGTCGGGTATTGATCGCGAAAACCCTGGCCTTCGGTGGTGCAGCCGGGCGTGCTGTCCTTCGGGTAGAAATAGATCACTACCTGCTGGCCCTTGAGTGTGGACAGCTTAACGGTTTGACCGCTGGTGGCCTCTGCTTGGAAATCGGCAACCGGGGTATCGAGTGCTACGGCCATAACGCGCTCCTTTATGGGGTCTGTGGACGCCAAGGTTCTATCAGTGCATCCAGATTCAAGGCATCGGCGAAGTCGAGAAACTGATCGCGCAACCAGCTGATCTGTGTACCGGCAGGCAGCGTCACGGTCAGTGTGGTGTTGAGCATGGTGCCGCCGGTTTGCGGAGCCTGGTAGGTGTCGCAGGTAAGGTTCTCCAGCTCGACGTTATGGTCGATAAAGAACTGGCACAGCTCATTGAGAATATCCGGCCGGTAGACCGAGCTGACATACGCTACATAAGGCAGTGCTTGCGGACGGCTGTCGGACGCGGCGCTGCGAATCACGTTTGCCGTGAAGCTGTGTTTCTTCGCCAGCGCTGGCAGGCTCGACTCCAGGCGAGCCAGTGCATCCCAGCTGCCGGATATTTGCAGGACCAGTGCGCTGTATTCGCCGTGGCGGCTCAGGCGCGTGCTGACCACGGCGCAACGGTTCTCGTGACTGGTGCGGCAGAGCACGTTAGTCAGCTCCATGGCGTTGGGGCCAAGGGCGCTAATAAGCAGGAATTGTTCGCGAACTGGGGGGGTGGACATGCAGCCTTCCTAAACAATAAGCGGTCGGCCTGCATGGGCAGTGCCGATCAAAGGCCGAAGGGTAGCGAAAAGCATCGCTTAGGGGAATGCCAACGGTCTGGGCGGGTGAGGATTGTGCCGCGGTTGAGCAATATAAATTGTATGTACGCCGCGACGGTACTTCGCCTTGTGCAAGGCAGGTGGCCCCAGTACCATTACGGCTCACTTTTTCCGGCAGGAGCGGTTGCATGATTGCGGGCAGTATGGTGGCACTGGTTACGCCCATGGATGCACAAGGTGGTCTTGATTGGGACAGCCTTAGCAAACTGGTGGATTTCCACCTGCAGGAGGGCACCAACGCCATCGTCGCGGTCGGCACTACGGGTGAGTCCTGCACGCTCGATGTGAGTGAGCACATTGAAGTGATCCGCCGCGTGGTTGATCAGGTGGCTGGGCGTATCCCGGTCATCGCCGGTACCGGTGGCAATTCCACCCGTGAATCGGTCGAACTGACCCGCGCTGCCAAAGATGTCGGTGCTGATGCTTGTTTGTTGGTCACGCCGTATTACAACAAGCCGACTCAAGAAGGGCTGTATCTGCACTTCCGCCACATTGCCGAGTCGGTTGCCATTCCGCAGATTCTCTACAACGTGCCGGGCCGGACCGTCTGCGACATGCTGCCGGAAACGGTCGAGCGGCTGGCTAAGATCGATAACATCATCGGTATCAAGGAAGCCACCGGCGATCTGCAGCGTGCTCAGGAAGTACTGGATCGCGTCAGCAAGGATTTCCTCGTGTATTCGGGTGACGATGCCACGGCCGTTGAGCTGATACTGATGGGCGGCAAGGGCAATATCTCAGTGACCGCCAACGTTGCACCGCGCGCCATGAGTGATATGTGTGCTGCCGCCATGCGCGGTGAAGCGGCTATCGCCCGGGCCATCAACGATCGCCTGATGCCCTTGCACAAGTCGCTGTTTATTGAGTCCAACCCGATTCCGGTGAAGTGGGCTCTGCATGAGATGGGTTTGATGCCGGACGGTATCCGTCTGCCGTTGACCTGGCTCAGCCCGCGTTGTCATGAACCGCTGCGTCAGGCCATGCGCCAGTCCGGCGTATTGGTTTAATTGAGGAATTACGACGCATGAAGCGACTCACCGGACTATCAACACTGGCCCTGATCATCGCTAGTACCAGCGGTTGTGGCTGGATTTATGGCGAAAACGGCTATTTCCGTGATCGTGGTAGTGACTACCTCGAAGCCCGCCAGACGGCCACCATGCAGATGCCGGCAAATGTGCAAGCCAAGCGTATCGACCCACTGTTGCCCGTGCCGCAGCAGGTAGCAACTACTACGGATAAAGGCGAGTTCACCGTGCCGCGCCCGCAGTCACTCGCGGTAGCAGGCAATGCCAGTGAATTCAGCCTGCAAAAGAGTGGCGAGTCGCGCTGGCTCGTAGCTCAGCGCGTACCCGCCGAAGTGTGGCCGGTGGCGCGCCAGTTCTTTACCGATAACGGCTTTCAGATTGCTGAAGAGCGTCCGCAAACCGGTGAGTTCAGCACTGGCTGGCAGCATTTTGATGCCTTGTCCGAATCTATGGCGCGTCGCCTGAGTGGTCGCTTGTCGAGCGCTACTCCAGATGCGGAAACCCGCGTGCGGGTGCGCATCGAGCCAGGTGTCCAGCGTAATACCAGTGAGGTATTTGTGGTCAGCGCTGAGCGTCCAGCCGGCAGCACAGCCGACGTGGCCTTTACCAACCGCAGCAGTAATCCGAGTCTGGACGCGGCGCTGTTGGATGAAATGCTTGTCAGCCTGGCGCGCAGTGCTGAGCAGGGTGGCTCGGTTTCTCTACTTGCCGCTCGCGACTACGACGCACCTAACCGCGTCAGCCTGTCCGAAGACGGTAACGGCAACCCGGTGCTGAGCCTGGGTGCCGACTTTGACCGAGCCTGGTCCGGCGTGGGTCGCTCCCTGGAAATGGCGGATGTGCGCATCGACGACATCAACCGCAGCCTAGGCGTGTACTACATCAACCTGGCTGAGCGGGCGCAAAAGCCGGACGATAAGCCCAGCTTCTTCGGCAAGGTATTTGGCAGTGAAGCGAGCAAGGAAGAGATCGACGCCCGCGCTGAGCGCTATCAGGTTCGCCTGACCGGCGTTGGCGATAGCGTGCAGGTCACTGTGGAAAAAGACCTCAACACCATTGCCCCAGCTGATGTGGCGCGTAAGGTGCTTGACCTAATCCAGGAAAACCTTGGCTGACAGCAGGCAACTGCTGCACCGGCACTATTAATAGGCGAAACCCTGCGGGTTTCGCCTGTTTTGTTTACCAAAGGCGGAAATTCCGACATGAGTACAGCCACTACTTTAAGCCTGAAGAAAATCTATTCGGGCAAAGTCCGCGACCTCTACGAGATCGACGACAAACGCATGTTGATGGTCGCCACCGACCGCCTCTCGGCGTTCGACGTGATCCTTGCCGAACCGATTCCGGAGAAGGGCAAGATCCTTACGTCCATCTCCAACTTCTGGTTCGACAAACTGGCGCACTTGGTGCCCAACCACTTCACCGGTGACAAGGTCGAAGATGTTGTGTTGCCTGCTGAGTTGCCGCTGGTTGAAGGTCGTGCTGTGGTTGCAAAGCGTCTTCAGCCTGTGGCGGTCGAGGCAATTGTGCGTGGCTATATCGTTGGCTCCGGCTGGAAGGAATACCAGAAGAGCGGCACCGTTTGCGGTATTCAGTTGCCAGCTGGCCTCAAAGAAGCTGCCAAGCTGCCGCAGCCAATTTTTACCCCCTCGACCAAGGCCGCTGTGGGCGATCATGACGAGAACATCTCCTTCGCCGAGTGCGAAGCGATCATTGGTGCTGAACTGGCTGCCAAAGTGCGTGACACCTCGATTGCGCTGTACAGCGCAGCGGTTGAGTACGCCGCTACACGCGGCATCATCATCGCCGACACCAAGTTCGAGTTCGGATTAGATGAAGAGGGCACGCTGACACTGATGGACGAAGCCCTGACCCCGGACTCCAGCCGCTTCTGGCCGGCTGACAGCTATGAAGAAGGCAAGAACCCGCCGAGCTTCGATAAGCAGTTTGTGCGCGACTGGCTGGAATCCACTGGCTGGAATAAAGAGCCGCCAGCGCCTGCCGTGCCTGCAGAAGTTGCTCAGAAAACCGCAGATAAATACCGCGAAGCCCTGACTCGACTGACTGTATAAGAACGCTTTGTTCGCTTGAGGATTAGGTTGTCGACAACCAGGTAGCTAATGCCCTGCGCATGAGTAGGGCGGTTGTTCTAACCCAAAGGCTCATTCGCGAACGTTAAGTTCGAAGTTTTGGGCTTTAGGACTGAAAATCCTATGGTCCTTTCAGGCAAAAAAAATGCCGGTCATATGACCGGCCTCGTTGCTATCTCATTGCCGCTGCGCTTGATATCCAATCATCAACTTCGTGCTTGAGCCATCGACTGGTTCGACGGATTTTGATCTGTTTTGGAAAATCTCCTGACCTTATTCGGCAGTAGATAGTCTTCCGACTCAAGCCGACTTTTCGGCTCACGCCAGCAAAGTCGAGCAGTGTCATTTCAGACATCGCGCACCTCTCAAAATGGAAGGTACGTGCTTTCCGCTCGCTCATACTGCATTGGTTTCGCAAGGGGCCGCCTCGATGATCGCAGGCGGGGGCGCTGCATTAGCGCCCGTTTCTGCCGAGCGCATCTAGCGGCGGGGAGACCATTAAAGAACAGGGGTCGTGTGTGATGGCTTATTGGCGTTAAGCACTTGGTCCAGCGCGTCAAGCATCAGGTCGGCGTGCTCCTTTTCGAACGCTAGAAGCGGACGGATCTTGAGGATGTTTTCCAGAGGCCCGGCGGCACTGATCAGCACGCCGTGTTCGCGTAAATCGTTGACGATGCGCCGGGTAGCCTGTGCTGCCGGTGCCTTGGTTTCCCGGTTGCTGACCAACTCGATACCAAAGAACATCCCCGCACCGCGCACGTCGCCAATCAGTTCGTGGTGTTCGGCGAGACGCCGGAAACCCTGCAGCAGATAGTCGCCAATCTGCGCCGAACGCTGTTGCAAACCTTCTTCTTGAATAACGTCCAGCACGGCCTTGGCCGCAGCGCAGGAGACCGGGTTGCCGCCGAAGGTGTTGAAATAGCGCACGCTGCGGCCAAAACTTTCGATCAAATCGGCGCGCGCCACTACCCCGGCGATGGGCTGACCGTTACCCATGGGTTTACCTAGGGTGACGATGTCTGGCTGTACGGCATGACGCTGGAAACCCCACATGTTTTCGCCGGTGCGTGCAAACCCGGATTGCACCTCATCAGCGATATACAACAGCCCTTCGGCGCGCGCCAGGGCCACGCCTTCGGCGAGAAAACCGCAGGGATCGGTGAACACCCCATCACTGGCGAAGATGCCGTCGAGCAGCAGCGCGGCAGGTTTGATGCCATGGGCGCGCAGGTCGTCGATGGCCGCACGCACATCGGCGGCGAAGGCAGTCGCGACGTTTTGCGCACCAAGCCGGTAGGCGTCTGGCGCGCGAACGCAGCGTGCATGAGCCGGCAAGCGGACTCCGGCTCCGAGCGACGGCGAAAGCGCCGAGATGTCTCCGGTAACGCCGTGGTAAGCGAATTGGGTGATGATCACCCCTTCGCCACCGGTGAAGTGTCGGGCGATGCGCAGGGCCAGGTCGTTGGCTTCGCTGCCGGTGCAGGTGAACATCACCCGCTCAAGACCGGCGGGAAAGGTGGCCAGCAGTTGCTCGGCATAGTCGAGGATGCCTTGCTGCAGGTAGCGTGTATGGGTATTGAGTTGAGCGGCCTGTGTACAAATTGCTTCGACCACGCGCGGATGACAATGGCCGACCGAAGCGACATTGTTATAGGCGTCTAGGTAACGTCGGCCTTGTTCGTCGTAGAGCCAGACCCCCTCGCCACGCACCGTGTGCAGAGGGCGCTCGTAAAACAGCCGGTAGGCCGGGCCAAGCAGACGCTCACGGCGCTCGATTAATGCCCGTTCCTGTTGGCTTAGGCGCTCGGCGTCGGCCGGGCTGAACCCATTGAGCATGCTCATGCGTGTGGCTCCTCTTGGCAGGCCTTGATTATTTGCGCTTGAGCCTGGGGGCGCGACAGGTTAGCTAGGCCCTGTAGGCTCTGCCAGGCGTGTTGACTATTGCGCAGGATGTAATCGCGATTTTCCGGGTGCAGGCTGGCGCGCCAGGCTGTGATGCAAAGGGTCATAACCAGGCGTGTGGCGATCAGGTCCACGAGGATCGCCTGCTCGTCGGGCAAAAGCGGATTGCGCCGATGATAGGCGGTGATTAACTCGCTCGCGGGTGCGAGGGGGTCGTCGATTCCGCCCAATTGGTAGGCGGCGGCGACCGCTAGATCGTTGACCAGCGGTGCATGCACCATATCGCCGAAGTCGAGGATGTTGAGGATGCGTTCTGGGTGGTGTGCATCGACAATGACGTTGTGCGGGTTGAGATCGTTGTGAATGACCTGCGTGCGCAGTTTCGTCAGATGCGGCAAAGCCTGTTCCTCGAAATTATCGAGGAACTGCTCCACTAGCGCGCGTTTTTCGCCGTGGTCGATGTGCGGGAGCAGGCGACGCAGGCGGGAGGCATGCTTCATGTCCCAGAGTAATTCATGGCCAGAAGCCGGATGGCTGAAGTCCTTCATGGCGCGGTCGAGGCGAGCCAGCGCATCCCCGAGGTTTTGCCGTAAGGCCAGGCTGCGCTCGGCTACTTGGTGTAAGGGCAAGCCTTCAACGAAGGACATCAGGCGCGCCAGCATGCGCTGTCCGTCAACCTCTACGGTGAACTGGTAGGAGCCGTCCAGCGCCGGGTAGACGCGCTGCACTGGCAGTTCAGGGTCGGTGCGCTGAACGTGCAAGAGAACGCCATTCTGGAAATCCACAACCTGAGGATCTTCCAGCGGATGAGACAGCTTAAGCAGGCAGGTTACACCGTCAGCAGCGCTGATTTGAAAATTCAGATCGCGCTCGCCAGCGAGACGCTGGGCGGCGCCATGCAGGCCGAAGTGTTCGGCGGCGATGGCGGCAGCCTGCTCGAGACTGACCTGCGCCGGAGCGACTTCGAGCAGGTGGTCGTGTACGGGGGCGGTATTCAGAGACACTGCGAAGGGCTCCATCGGCTCATGCATAAGCAGCCCACCCGGCGGCGCCGGACGGGCATGAGAGGTTACTGGCTGGCCCAAGCGAAGAAGCGTTGTTCCAGCGCCTCGCCATGGTCGATCCAGAACTCGGTATCCATGGCCCGCGCGTGCTCAAGGTTTTCCGGCGCGGTGGGCAGAACGGGGCGGATCGCGGGGTCGATCAGGGCGAGAGTGTGGATGTTGGTCGGGCCATAGGGAATCGCCTCGGCGAACACCTTCTGCTGCTCTGGACGGTTTGCCAGGGCGATGAATTGCTCGGCCAATGCTTTGTTTTTGCTGCCCTTGACGATGGCCCAGTGGTCGACGTCGTACAAGCTACCGTTCCACTGCATGACGAACGGCTGACCTTCTTTTTGCGCGGTGGTGATACGGCCGTTGTATGCAGAGGTCATCACTACGTCGCCAGAGGCTAGCCATTGCAGGGGTTGTGCGCCGGCCTCCCACCACTGGATATTGGCTTTGAGTTGGTCGAGTTTGCGGAATGCCCGGTCCACGCCTTCCTTGGTGCCGAGCACCTTGTACAAATCATCCAGCTGCACGCCATCGGCGAGCAACGCAAACTCTAGGGTGAACTTGGCGCCTCGGCGCAGGCCGCGCTTACCTGGAAAACGCTCGGTGTCCCAAAAATCTGCCCAGCTTGTGGGCGCTTCGGCCAGTTTGCTGGAGTCATAGGTGAGTAAGGTGGACCAGATGAAGATCCCGACGCCGCAGTCACTCACAGCCGCGTCGAGAAAGTCTTCTTTCTTACCTAGTTTTGACCAGTCCAGTTGTTCGAACAGGCCATCACTGCATCCACGCACAAGCTCCGGCGTCTCGACTTCCACCACGTCCCAGCTGGTATAGCCGGTATCGGCCATTACTTTGATTTTGGCCATTTCGCCATTGTATTCGGACGCTATGACAGAGGCGTTGTGCTGCGCCGAGAAGGGCTGATAGAAGGCTTTGTCTTGGGCCACTTTGTTATCGCCGCCGAACGACACCACGGTCAGCGTATCGGCTGCTTGGGCTTGGACGGTTGCGCCGGCCAGCAACAGTAAGGCTGCGAATTTCTTGAACATAGGAATGCTCCTTAATAAACCAGAGGTCCGACGTACTGGGACTATTTGAGAGGGGAGGCAGTTTTGACTCGGGCTGAGGGGCGCGGCATTGCCGATAAATGACCTGAGCAATGCCGACGCATCCTGCCGTGTGTGGGGATGGGTGGGCTGCATGCGATGTCCTCCGAGCTTTTATTGTTGTCATAGGTAGACGATGGTATTAAAGCATCATTAAAACATGATGCATCATGTTTTTTGTGGTTATTTAGTCACTATACGTTTGTCCTCCATTCAGGAGGCAGCCACTGCAAAGGAGGGGATCGATAATGAATAGACCCAAGACGTTGCTGCTAACAGGCGCCAGTCGCGGTATCGGGCACGCGACGGTGAAGCATTTCAATGCCGCAGGCTGGCGAGTGTTCACCGCTTCGCGCCAGGATTGGGGGGCAGAGTGTCCTTGGACTGAAGGGCAGCAGAACCATATCCATATGGATTTGGAAGACATCGACAGCGTCGAACGCAACCTTCCTCTGATCCGCCAGAGGCTGGGCGGCCAGTTGCACGCATTGGTGAACAATGCGGGTATCTCGCCGAAGTCGGCGAGTGGTGCGCGGATGGGGGTGCGTGAGAGTGATTACGCGACCTGGCTACGCGTGTTTAACGTCAATCTATTCTCCACCGCGCTGCTTGGTGGCGGTTTATTCGAGGAGTTGAAGGCGGCCCAGGGCAGCATTATCAACGTCACCTCTATTGCCGGGTCGCGGGTGCATCCTTTCGCTGGCGTCGCTTATGCCACATCCAAGGCTGCGCTCTCGGCGTTAACCCGGGAAATGGCCCACGACTTCGGCCGCCATGGCATACGCGTTAACGCTATCGCCCCGGGAGAAATCGACACCGCAATCCTTTCTTCCGGGACAGAGCACATTGTTGAACACGACATTCCCATGCATCGCTTAGGCAAGCCGGAGGAGGTCGCTTCGCTAATCCACTTCCTGTGCACCAACGGTGCGTCTTATGTGAATGGTGCCGAAATCCACGTCAACGGAGGGCAGCACGTGTAACGAACTGGCAATCACGTCTGACAACGAGGATCATTAACGTCTGACAGTTCGTCAGACGACACCGCGCCGGACCCCTGACGAGATACCCATGAACTACCCGATAGAAGGCCTCAATCATTCCTATCTAGGCAGCAGTGTGTACGCACTGCTGCGCGAGGCGCTGATCACCGGCCGTTTCAAGCCCGATGACAAACTGCGTATCCGCGACTTGGCGCAGCAGTTAGGTACGAGCGTCACGCCGGTTCGCGATGCCATCTTGCAACTCGCCAAGGAGCGGGCGCTGGTGCTTAAAACCCCGAAAGACATCCGCGTGCCCGTGCTTAGCAAAGAGCAATATCTAGAGATTCGAAATATTCGCCTCGCACTGGAGGGCCTGGCGGCAGAAACAGCCGCCGAGCGCGCGACCGCGGAGGATTTACGCGCGTTGGAGGACAATATCAACGCTAATTTGCAGGCGATAAAGACAGGTGACTTCGTCGAGGCGATCAAACTCAACCAAGCATTCCACTTTGCCCTTGCTGAAATTGCTGCCATGCCCGTGCTACTGGGCTTTCTCGACAGTCTATGGATGCGAACAGGGCCATTGATTGCCCTTGCTTACCATAACTTCTCCGAGCGGATTGCCATTGAGCACCACTGGGAGGTTCTTGCCGCTTTGCACAAACGAGATGGCCTTGCCTCAAGGGCAGCTATATGTACCGATATTTGTGAAGGCAATGACTTTCTGCTCGCCTTTATAGAGGGCACTGGTTCGAATTAAATCACCTTATTACAGTTGCTTGATAAGACACGGGACCGTCCATGGTTACACCCTTCGAAAGCAGCATGAGGTCATGCTCATGCGTACTTAGCTCTTATTCTAAGGGTGGATTTCACATGCATCGTTTGATGTGTTTTTTTTTCGTAGTAGCGCTGCTGTTACCAGTTTCAGGTCATGCCGAAGCGGCTAGGACTGGTCTTCAGGTTTCTTTGACGCCAGAGCAGCGAACTTGGCTAGCTCAACATAAAAAGCTGCGCGTAGGGCTGCTCATGCAAGCCCCTTGGGCCCGTTACGACCAACGATTGCAGAAGCTTTCCGGGGCGAATGTCGAGCTGATCTCTCAGGTACTAGCCAGCATAGGGGTTGAGCCGGTATGGCGGCGTTTTTCTAGCTACGCCGCGTTAGATCTTGCCGCAAAGCGTGGCGAGTTAGACCTTGTGCCCGGCATGCAGCAATCGCCCGCAGGGCTACGGCAATGGCTATTTTCTGACCCCTATATGCGTGTGCCGCATTTGATAGTCGGTGAACGCCAATCAGGCAATGTGGTGGATATAGATAACCTAGAAACCGCAGAAATATTTTCCGTGCGCTCGCCTAGTGCCGCCAAGACTTACCTGAGCAGTACCTACAGCCAGCTGCAAATCTTACCCGTGTCATCTGCACGCGCCGCCTTGCAAAAAATAGTACAACGCCAAGCCCGCTATGCCGTGGTTGATGAGGCGCGGCTTAGCCTGCTGTTAGGTGAGTCGCAATTTGCAGGGCTCAGAATTGTCGGTGATCTAGGCCTGCCGCAATTACTGCGCATTGCCAGCCGGCGCGATCAGCCAATGCTGGCAGAGATCATGGAGCGCGCTCTGCGCGCCCTGCCGGTTGGCGAAGTTGACCGTCTGCGTGAGCGTTGGTTGCCGTTAAAGTATCCACAAGCCAGTGACTCCCTGCCTTTCTGGCGCGGTTTGTCCCTGCTGTTATTTATTGCGCTGCTTGGCGCGGCTGCCGTTGCTGTGCAGTTGCGCCGGCAACGGCGCTCATTGGAAAGTCAATTACTCCATAGCCGGCAGCAATTGAGCCTGCGCGAGGTGGCCGAACAGGCGTTGCACCTGAGCCAATTCTCCATTGACCACAGTACGGTAGGCATTCTCTGGGTTAATTGGGACAGCCATGTACGCTACGCCAACCACGCTGCCGAGATGATGCTGGGTTATGCCTCAGGAGCGCTGGTTGAGCGTCCCTTGCGTGAACTGGAAACCAGTTTGAGCATGGACCGCTGGTTGACTCTGTGGAAACAAGTTCGCAACCGCGAAGAGGGGCCGCTGAGTTTTGAAACCGAGTGCGTGCAGGCCGATGGATGTTTGTTACCCGTCAATATTTCATTGAGTTTTTTGCGTTTTCGCGATGCCGAATACCTGGTGGTGTTCCTCACCGATATAACCGAGCGGCGCCGCACCAACGCCGCCTTGCGGGAAAGCGAAGCGCGCTTTAAAGGCATCGCCGGTAACATCCCTGGGTTGGTCTTCCGTCTGGAGCGGCCGGTTATCGACCAGCCCGTTGTCTTTGCTTACATCAGCTCGGCCAGCCAGGCGTTAGTGGGTTATCCGGCTGAAGAGTTGCAGCGCGCTGATCGCGGCATCAGAAGCCTGGTCCACCCGGATGATCTGGCCAGCTACCAACTTAGCCAGGAAGCTGCCCTGGCCAGTGACAGTGACTGGTTTTGGCAGGGCCGCATTATCAAACGTGACGGCGATCTGCGCTGGGCAGATATTCGCGCGACTGCTCGTCACCTTGACCACCAGCGGGTGGTGTGGGATGGCGTTGTCTGGGACATCACGACCAACAAACACATCGAACTGGAGTTGGCCGAATCCCGCAGCCAGCTGCGTGAGCTGTCCAAACACTTGGAAAGCGTGCGTGAAGAGGAAAAAACCCGCATTGCCCGAGAAGT
>JAWWDH010000050.1:0-13003 GCA_033720015.1 Pseudomonas sp. | reverse complement strand
GGCCTACATCGGCACAACCCAGGTAGGCTGGGCCATTGGTGATCGAGCGCCGGTGATGCTGACAGAAACCAGCGCACTGCAAATGACCTTCATGACCTACCTGGCAATGCTGGCTGGTGTTGCAGTAATGGGCGCATTCATCCATTGGATGGCGCGCACCTACGATGCCAGCCCGAACCTAACGCAATGCGTGGTATTTGCTGCCTACACCGCCACTCCGCTGTTTATCGGTGGGCTCGCAGCACTCTACCCGCACCTCTGGCTGGCCATGGTGGTGGGCACGGCAGCCATCTGCTACACCGTCTACCTGCTCTATGTGGGCATACCGGCCTTTATGGGGATACCCGAGGATGAAGGCTTTATGTTCTCCAGCTCGGTGCTTGCAGTAGGTTTGGTGGTGCTGGTGGCGATGATTGCCAGCTCGGTGATTTTCTGGGGCCTCGGTGTTGGCCCGGTGTACACCAGCTAACGCAACGTGATTGACACACGACGAAACCACCTGCGGGTGGTTTCGTCGTTTCTGGGCTGCGAAGCCCATCTGCCTTGGGCATAATCACCCACCCTGTTTCGATAGTCGCATCCATGCCTGAACACCTCCTGAGCCGCGTAGAACACTGCTACCAGCAGGCTGAAGCCTTTTTCAAACAAGCCTTTGTCCGCCCCGAGGTGAGTTTCAAGCTGCGTGGACAAAAGGCTGGCGTGGCGCATCTGACGGAAAACAAGCTGCGCTTCAACCCGCAGCTGTATCGGGAAAACCGCGAAGACTTTATCAAGCAGACCGTGCCCCACGAAGTGGCGCATTTGATCGCTCACCAGCTGTTCGGCCTGAAGATCCAGCCCCACGGCGAGGAGTGGCAGCTAATCATGCGAGGGGTGTATGAACTGCCGCCGAATCGCTGCCACACCTACGCCGTGTCACGGCGCACGGTGAATCGCTACATTTACCGCTGCAGCTGCCCGCAGGGAGAGTTCCCGTTTACCGCGCAACGCCACGCCCTGGTCAGTAAAGGCCGGCGCTACTTCTGTCGGCGCTGCAAGGTGACGTTGAGCTTTACCGGCGAACAGCGTGTCGAATAAAGCCAGAGCCTGATCCAGTTTTGCAACTGTTGTAGGGCGGGCTTTAGCCGTGACAATCACAACACGTAGCGCAGCACTGCGACGAAGTGCATCAGGCTGCCCCCCATGACGAATAGATGCCAGATGCCGTGCCAATGGCGGAAGCGGCTGTCATAAGCGAAGAAGATGATGCCCACGGTGTACAACACACCGCCGCCTGCCAGCCAGGTAAACCCTTCTATACCCAGTGCAGCGATCAACGGTTTGACCGCTACCAAGACAATCCAGCCCATCACGGCGTAGATCACAATCGACAGCACCCGTGCCTCGGAGCGCGGCTTGATCTCCTGCAGCATGCCCAACACCGCCAGCCCCCAGACCACGCCAAACAGGCTCCAGCCCCACGCGCCGTAAAGTGTCACCAGACAAAAGGGCGTATAGCTGCCGGCGATCAGCAGGTAGATCGACAAGTGATCGAGCTTGCGCATCACCGCCTTTGCCGGCCCCTTTATGCTGTGGTACAGCGTCGAGATGCTGTAAAGCAACACCAACGTCAGGCCGTAGATTGCCACGCTGATGATCTTGCGCAGGTCACCATCCAAGGTTGCCAGCACCAGTAGCCATACTGCACCCACGCTGGCCAGAAGGGCGCCAACCAGATGGGTCCAGGCGTTGAAGCGTTCACCGTGATACATGCTGTGTATTCCCGAAGCGTTCAGTGGGGTATAGGCCCCAGGCTTATGCCGGAAAAACTAACATGTGACGAGCTTCCTGTGGGTTAAATGCAGCGCCGCCGACTACTGCGCGGCGTACTCCAACCAGGGCTCAGGCCACCACCTTGGAGGCCTTAAACTGAGCAATCTGCTCGGCGCTGTAACCCAGTTCGTTCAACACCTCGGCGGTATGTGCGCCCAACGCCGCGCCAATGTGTCGCGGCGCTGGCAAACCGCTGGAAAATTTGATCGGACAGGCAATCTGCGCCTGTGGCGCATTGCCCGTTCGCGGCACTTCGGTCACTAGGCCGCGGGCCTTGATCTGTGGATGTCCCACCGCCTCGCTGAGGTTGAGCATCGGCTCGACGCAAGCATCCAGCCCGGCGAATACCTGACTCCACTCGGCGAAATCGCGCTTCTCAAACTCGATTTCAATCTCGCGTTTAAGTGCCTGTTGATCCTCCGCCCGCTGCGACAGCCCGCGCGCCGCCAGCTCCGGCCGACCGATAGCCCCGCAGAACTGCTGCATAAACTGTGGTTCCAGGCTGCCCACCGAGAACCAGCGGCCGTCACGGGTGCGGTAGTAGTCGTAGAAACTGCCGCCATTCAGCGCTTGATTCTCCATCGCCGGTTCCACCCCGGCCGCCAGATAACCCGCCCCGGCCATACCGTGCAGGCTGAAGGCGCAGTCGGTCATGCTGATATCCACCTGCTGGCCCTGCCCCGTCGCCTGGCGCTGGATCACTGCGGCCAACAAGCCGATAACCCCATGCAACGAGCCGCCGGCGATATCTGCCGCTTGAATACCCAGTGGCAATGGCCCCGTTTCGCGCCGTCCGGTGTAGCTGGCAATACCCGCTAAGGCTAAATAGTTGATGTCATGCCCCGCGCGATCCTTATACGGGCCGCTCTGGCCGTAACCGGTGATCGACACGTAGATCAGCTTCGGGTTGATCGCCTTCAGCGCTTCATAACCCACGCCAAGTTTGTCCATCACCCCCGGACGAAACTGCTCCAGCACGATGTCGTACTCGGCCACCAATTGCTTGACCATTGCCACCGCTTCGGGCTTTTTCAGGTCCAGGGCGATGCAGCGCTTGTTGCGGTTGAGGTAGGCGTGACTGGCGGACACCCCGCCGTCATGTGGTGGCAATACCCGCACCAAATCCATGCGACTGGGCGACTCAACCCGCAATACCTCAGCGCCCATATCAGCCAGCAGCAATGACGCGAATGGCCCAGGCAATAGGGTAGAAAAATCCAGTACTTTCAGGGTGGACAGCGGGCCTGACATAAAAACTCCTGTGGCTACTCTTTAACGGCCGAGGGGTATCGCTGTGTGATCCCCCTCCTACGCCATAGCGTTATTGCCAATGCAGCGGCTGCTTGGCATCCAGCTCGCTAAGCTGATCGGCAAAACGCGCTTCCAGTACATTGCGGCGGATCTTCATGGTCGGCGTCATGCAGCCGTTGTCCACGGTCCAGGGATCGCGCACCACAATGAAATGGCTAAGCCGCTCATGGGACTCAAGCCGAGCATTGAGTTGCTGCAAGGTTTTCAGCAGCTCGGCCGCCACCTGCTGGCGATCCTGCTCGCGGGCTGCGGGGGACAATTCGATCAGTGCCAACGGCTGATCCAAGTTGCTGCCCATCAGGCACACCTGCTCGACCAAGAGGTTCTTGGCGATCTCACCTTCAATAGGGGCCGGGGCGATGTACTTGCCCTTGCTGGTCTTGAAGATGTCCTTCACCCGCCCGGTAATCTTCAGATACCCCGCGGCATCGATCTCGCCCTTGTCGCCGGTGTGCAGCCAGCCTGCGCTGATGGTTTCCGCGGTTTTTTCCGGGTCCAGGTAATAGCCCTGCATCAGGCTCGGGCTGCGCAGCAGAATTTCGCCAGTGTCAGCGATGCGCAGTTCATTGCCTGGCATCGGTCGGCCGACCGTGCCGAATCGAACCTGCCCCGGCCGGTTGAAGCAACCATAGGCCAGGTGCTCGGTCATGCCGTAGCCTTCGCAGATGGTCAGGCCGATCGCCTGATACCACTCCAACAGTGCGGTAGGGATGGCCGCCGCGCCGCTGACCAAAATCCGCGCGCGGTCCAGCCCCAGGCCTTTTCGGATTTTGCGCGCCACCAGCGCCCCCACCAGCGGGATGCGTAATAACCGCGCCAGTTTGGCCTGCGGCAATTTCTCCAGCACGCCCTGCTGAAAGCGCGTCCACAGCCGCGGCACAGAAAAGAATACGCTCGGCCGCACATGGCGCAGGTCACTGGCGAAGGTGTCCAGCGACTCAACAAAGGCCATTCGCCCGCCACTATAGAGGGCGGTCATTTCCACCAGAAAGCGCTCGGCGGCATGCGACAACGGCAGGTAAGAGAAATACTGATCCTGCTCGGTGATCTGTAGCTCCTTGACCGAGTGAGCACCGGCAAAGGCAAAGGCGCCAGTCGAGAGCATCACGCCTTTGGGTTGGCCGGTGGTGCCGGAGGTATAGAGAATGCTCAGCAGGTCATCCGCCGATTGCTGATGCGCGCCCTGCAACGGTGAGTGCGCTGCCAACAGTGCCTGCCAGCCATGCGTGGCATTGAGGGTCGGATAAGGCATGGCGATGCGAACCACCTCGGCCGGGATGCCTGGCTCAAGCTTGGCCGGCTCATCGAGCTTGCCGAGGATGATCACCTTGCACTGCGCGTGACGCAGCACGTATTCAACGCTGTCGGCCGACTGCAGCGGGTACAACGGCACGCTGACCAACCCAGCCAGCATGATCGCTAGGTCCGCGATCACCCACTCGGCGCAATTTTTCGCAAGTAACGCCACCCGATCACCCGGCACACACCCCAATGACAGCAAGGCCGTGGCCATACGCCGCGCCTGATCATCGACCTGCGTCCAGGTGAAGTCATGCCATTGGCCATTGACCGGCTGGCTGAGCCAGACCGCATCCGGCCGTTTCTCAACCCAAAGCGCCAGACGCTCCAGAGGTAGTTGATATTCCATGTGCAGATCCTTTGTTGTTTTTGTCAGGCTCGCCGCAGTTCAACCATCAGCCGTGCATCAGAGTTTCATGCCACGACTGATGATCTCTTTCATGATTTCCGAAGTGCCGGCGAAGATCCGTTGAATACGCGCATTCGCGTACATCTTGCAGATCGGGTATTCCCACATATAACCCCAGCCGCCGTGCAGTTGTACCCCTTCATCGACCACCTTGCCCAGTAGCTCAGTGGTAAACAACTTGGCCTCGGCGGCGACTTCCGGGGTGAGTTTCTTCTCGTTGTGATCCATCACGCAACGGTCGACGAACACCTGTGCGACGTCGATCTGTGTGCGCATTTCCGCCAGCTTGAAACGGGTGTTTTGGAAGTGCGAAATCGGCCGATCGAAGGCCTTGCGCTCTTTCACATAATCGATGGTCACTTGCAGCGCCGCCTCGGCACCTGCTACTGCGCCACAGGCATTGGTCAGGCGCTCTTGCGCGAGCATGTTCATCAGATAGAAGAAGCCGCCCTTGGCATCCCCCAGCAGATTGGCCTTTGGCACCTTGACGTTATTGAAGAACAGCTCGGCGGTGTCCTGGCTCTTCATGCCGAGTTTTTCCAGCTTTTGCCCGCGTTCGAAGCCCTGCATGCCGCGCTCGACCAGGAACAAGCCCATGGCGTGCTTATTGTTCGGATCAGTCTTGGCCGCCACGATCACCACATCAGCCAGCAGGCCGTTGGAAATAAACACTTTCGAGCCGTTGAGGACGTAGTGATCGCCCTGCTCGACCGCGCTGGTGCGCATGCCGGCCAGGTCAGACCCGGCACTAGGCTCGGTCACCGCCACCGCCAAAATCAGCTCGCCGCTGATGATGCCCGGCATAAACCGCGCCTTCTGCTCAGCGTTGCCGTACTCGGCGATATACGGGCCACACAGCGCCGAATGCAGCGGCAGCATAAAGCCGGCCTCGTTAACCTTGGCCAGCTCCTCGCACATGATCTGCTCGTAGCGGAAATCCTTAAGCCCGGCACCGCCGTATTCCTCCTCCGCCCAGGGCAGCAGAAAGCCCATGTCACCGGCCTTTTTCCACACCTCACGACTGACCATACCGTCGGCCTCCCACTGATCCTGATACGGCACCACCTCCTTCTTGAGGAAGGCGGCAAAAGCGTCGCGAAACATGGTGTGCTCGGTATCAAAAATATTGCGCTGCATGCAGGGCTGCTCCCAGAGCTGAAGTTGTGCTGCAGGTTAGGCCGCGCCCTGGCCTGCCTCAATGACCCATACGCTCAGGCTGGATTGACCCAATCGCTCGGCGCTTGTCCTCAGCCTAACGAGCCGCCTACCATCGGCGCACTTACAAGGAGCCGTTATGCGCGAACGCACCATCGCCAGCCACTTTGTCCGCGCCGCCTTACGTGGCGCCGAGCGCCAGGGCCACGATTGCACGCCGCTGTTGCGCCAGCTGGGCATTCAGCCTGCCTTGCTAGACGAACCACGCGCACGGGTCGCCCCCGAACAATTCGCCCGCTTGGTGCAATTGCTGTGGGAAAGCCTCGACGACGAATACCTGGGCTTTGGCCAGCTGCGCAGCAAACGCGGCACCTTCGCCATGATGTGTTACGCCATCATCCACTGCCACTCACTGGAAAAAGCGCTGGCCCGTGGCGCCATGTTCTACAGCCTATTTCCTCAAGCACCGACCATTAACATCCAGCGTGAAGGCGACTGGGCACGCTTGAGCGTGGATCACTCAACGCTGCGCGACCCTGATCACTTCCTGGTGGAATGCCTACTGGTGATCTGGCACCGCCTCGGCAGCTGGCTGATCGGCCAACGCATCCGCCTGGAAGAAACCACCTTCACCTACACTCAGCCCGCCCATGCGGCTGAATACGAGCTGCTGTTCCCTTGTAACCGGCGGTTCTCGGCTGGGCGCACCAGCCTGCTGTTCCATGCGCGCTACCTGGCCATGCCGCTGCTGCAAGACGAACGCACCCTCAAGCAATTCCTCCAGCACTCCCCGGCCGACCTGCTCGCCCGACCGGATGGCGGCGACAGCCTGATCAGCCAGATCCGCCGCCTGCTCGGTCGCGACTGCCGAAGCTGGCCTGACCTGGATGCGGTGGCCCAGCAACTGCACATGAGCCCGCAGACCCTGCGTCGGCATTTGCGTGAAGAAGGCTCAAGCTTTCAGGAGCTCAAAGACCACCTGCGCCGTGACCTGGCCATCTACCACCTGGGACGTGATGACTTGGCGATTCAGAATATTGCCGAACAGCTCGGCTTCTCCGAACCTTCGGCGTTTCACCGGGCGTTTAAAAAGTGGACGGGGCTAACGCCGGGATCTTATCGGGCGCAGGAGGGGTAAAGCAGTTCTGCTCAGCCTCAGCTTGCCGTTTATGGCGAGAATGCTTATGGTCGGGCTATTTAGATGGCCAGTTGCCATTTGTCTATTGCCCTTTGATTAAAACAAGCAATTAGCATTATTCAGTCGTTTGACAATCTTACTGATGACCGGTTGAAGCGGCAGGCTGTATTGGAGGAGATGCTGGCCAAGATAAGCTAAAGGCGAATATCCATTTTCACATCGCCTGCACCTATTGGTTTCGCCATTACGGCGAGTTGCTTTCTCTTTGCTTGTGCAAAGAGAAAGCACACTCTGCATCCGGGTTTCGCTTCGCTCAACCTCCCTCATTCCGGTACTGCTCCGGGGGCTGCCCTTACACGCCGCCCCTCGGAGCAATGGTTCTGTTCACGCCCCCTGCTGCAGGCAGGGCCGGATGTCGGGGCAAGCGTTTTTGGTTACTTTTTCCGCGACTGGAAAAAGTGACTCGCCCGTGAGGGGCGAAACCAAAACCCAAAATAACCACACTAATGAACGTGCCGTAGAACTTGAACAAAAAGCTTCAACAACAGCCAAGCTCGCGGCTAAAGCCCGTTCACAAGTCCGCCTTATGTCTTTCGAGAAAAAGTTTCGAACGCTGGCGGATAGACGCCATCTAACACTCTCTAGTAGAGGAAATGTCTTATGACCCAACTACCCGAGCCCGTTTTACAGGCCATTCAACGCGGCGACCACGAACAGGCCGTTCGCATGCTCAGCTTGAACCAAGGCATCAGTCAGGACGCCGCACAAGAGCAGATAAATATCTACCTCGATAAGAACCCGCCGACTCGCCTGCGCGGTGCCGGTATCATCGCTCTAAGCAGGACCAACGCCCTGGTTTGGCTGGGCCTGATTGTGGTGATGGCAGTGGTTTATTTCGTGCTAGCGAGCTGGGGGTAAGAACGCATTAACTTGATCGGGCCTCCAGAGCAGCTCGGCAGATTGCATCGGGTTAATCCAGTAGCGTTATAACGCCCGAGTATTCGACGCATAGCGCATACATAGCGCCTGCCCTTTCATAGCTTGCGGGCGCTGACTCCGGCGGCGACAAACAGAGCAGCCAATACCGCCAGCATCGGCAACCAGCCGGCGTGTTCCCAGATATACCCGGCGGCGTAGCCAATCACGCTGGAGCCTAGGTAATAGGCACACAGATAAAGCGCCGAGGCTTGCGCCTTGGCCACGCTCGCGCGTTGCCCGACTTGCCCGCTGGCCACCGCGTGGGCCGCAAAAAAGCCCAGGGTGAACAAGCCCAGCCCGGCCACTGCAGCGCTTAACCATGGCGTGGCGCACAGCGCCACACCCAGCAGCATGATGCCGATCCCGCCCTGCATCACTTGCCGCGCGCCCAGGCGTGGCACCAGCCGCCCCGCCCAGCCGGCGCTAAATATCCCGACCAAATACACCGTAAACAACAGGCCGATCAGGCTGGAGGATAAGTTGAACGGTGCGGCCGCCAAGCGAAAACCGACATAGTTGAACAAGGCGACAAAGCCGCCCATCAACAAGAAGGCCATTAGGAACAGCCGGCGCAGCTCGCTATTGCTCAGGTGCGCGGCAAAGTTACGCAGCAAGCCGCGCAGCGACAGCGACTGCGCGGTGAAATGCCGCGACGGTGGCAGCAGCCAAATAAACAACCCCAGCGCCAGCAAGCCCATACCGGCAATACCGGCCAAGGCCAGCGGCCAACCGCCGAGATCACTGAGCAAGCCGGCGAGCAAACGCCCGAGCAGCCCGCCCAAGGCCGTGCCACCGATATACAGCCCCATGGCCGCCGGCAATGCCTCGGGGTCGAACTCCTCGCCCACATAGGCCATGGCCAGCGCTGGCAATCCGCTCAGGGCCAACCCCAGCAAAGCCCGTAGCCACAGCAGGTGGTCCCAGCTATCGACCAGCGCGCAGGCGATCCCCAGCAGTGAAGCCAGGCCCAAGGCAATCGCCATGACCGGTTTACGCCCCCAGCTCTCGGCCAGCGCTCCGGACACGAGCAAACACAGCGCCAGGCTCAAGGTGGTGAGCGATAACGCCAAGCTGCTGCCCGCCGCTGACACGGCGAAGTGCTGCGCCAGCAGCGGCAATAGCGGCTGTACGCAATAGAGCAAGGCAAAGGTGGCAAACCCGGCACAGAACAGCGCCAGGGTGGCACGCCGATAGGCGGCAGTGCCGCGCATGAGGTAGGCAGTGGTATCGCTAACAGTCATCGAAAAACTCGCAGAAAAGGCTCTAGATCGGCCGTCCTGAAGATTATCAGTTGGCCGCCATACTGGTCATGCGTGCTTGGCATAGGCGCTGTGCACAGCTGGTACAGACATCGAATAAATGCCTTTGTCTTGATCCAAGTCAGCTTCTTTGCCGCTAAAAAGCGTAGGGTCTAGGCTGATCGCTACACCTGAAAGGAGTCAGCGCTATGCCCACCTCCGGCGATATGCCTGCACAAAAAGGCAAAGAAACCCGGCTCTTTGTATTTTTAATCGTTTGCTTCTTTCCTCTGCTGTCCATCGTTCTGGTGGGTGGTTACGGCTTCTTTGTTTGGTTTATGCAAATGCTCATGGGGCCACCCGGGCCACCGAACTGATAGCCCTGTCTGATCACCACGGAGCCACGACGCATGCCCACAACCCTGCACATTGCCAGCCTGCTGGTACACGCCCGCCCCGAACTGCTTGAGGCGGTAAAAGCCAATCTGCGCCAGCTTGAGGGGGTCGAACTGCATCAGGAAAGCCCGCTGGGCAAGCTGGTGGTGGTGCTTGAGACAGACAACGAACAACAGATTTTGCAGCGCATCGACAGCATCAACCAACTTCCCGGCGTGCTCAACGCCGCATTGGTCTACCACGAACTCCTCAGCCCAGAAGGAGCAGCCTAATGAGCATGACTCGTCGCCAGTTCGCCAAAGCCAATGCCGCCGCGATTGCCGCTGCAGCCGCCGGCATGCCGATTGCCACCTCTGCCAGCAACCTGATCACCGAAGCGGACATGACCGCGCTGAGCTGGAATAAAGCGCCCTGCCGCTTCTGTGGCACCGGTTGCAGTGTGATGGTGGCAACCAAGAGCAACCGCGTGGTGGCCACCCACGGCGACGTCAAGGCCGAGGTCAATCGCGGCCTGAACTGCGTAAAAGGCTACTTCCTGTCGAAGATCATGTATGGCGTCGACCGCCTGACCCAGCCGCTGCTGCGGATGAAAAACGGCGCGTATGACAAACAGGGCGAGTTCCAGCCGATCAGCTGGGAGCAGGCCTTCGATATCATGGCTCTGAAGTTTAAACAGGCGCTAAAAAACAAAGGCCCTGAATCCGTTGGCATGTTCGGTTCAGGGCAGTGGACGATATGGGAAGGCTACGCGGCCAACAAGCTGATGAAAGCCGGCCTGCGCAGCAACAACATCGACCCCAACGCGCGCCACTGCATGGCCTCGGCGGTAATGGGCTTTATGCGCACCTTCGGTGCCGACGAGCCGATGGGCTGCTATGACGATATTGAAGCGGCCGATGTCTTCGTGCTCTGGGGCTCGAACATGGCCGAGATGCACCCGATACTCTGGAGCCGCGTCACCGACCGCCGCCTGAGTCACCCGCAAACTCAGGTCGCGGTACTTTCCACCTTCGAACATCGCAGCTTCGAGCTGGCCGATATTCCCATGGTGTTCAAGCCACAGACTGACCTGCTGATCCTCAATTACATCGCCAACCACATTATCGAAAGTGGCGCGGTGAATACCGAGTTCGTGCGTAAACACACCAAGTTCGCCAAAGGTGCCGACGACATCGGCTACGGTCTGCGTCCGGATCATCCGCTGGAAGTGCAGGCAAAAAACGCCACTAACGCCAATAGCTGGAGCGATATCGGCTTCGAGGAGTTTGCCGCCTTCGTCAAACCCTACACCCTGGAACGCACCGCCACGGAGACCGGCGTACCGGCCGAACGCCTCAAGGCGCTGGCCGAGCTGTATGCCGACCCCAAGCGCAAGGTCATGTCGTTCTGGACCATGGGGTTCAACCAGCACACCCGTGGCGTGTGGGCCAACAACCTGATCTACAACATCCACCTGCTGACCGGCAAAATCAGCGAACCTGGCAACAGCCCGTTCTCGCTCACCGGGCAACCCTCGGCCTGCGGCACTGCGCGCGAGGTCGGCACCTTCTCCCACCGCCTGCCGGCGGACATGCTGGTCACTAACCCTAAGCACCGCGCCATGGCGGAAAAAATCTGGAAACTGCCGGCTGGCACTATTCAGGAAAAACCCGGTTTCCACGCGGTGCAGCAAAGCCGCATGCTCAAAGATGGCGTGCTCAACGTTTACTGGACCCAGGTCAGCAACAACATGCAGGCCGGACCCAACATCATGCAAGAAGTGCTGCCCGGCTGGCGTAACCCGGAAAACTTCGTGATCGTGTCTGATGTTTACCCCACCGTTTCGGCCCAGGCCGCCGACCTGATTCTACCCAGCGCCATGTGGGTGGAGAAAGAAGGCGCCTACGGCAATGCCGAGCGGCGCACGCAGTTTTGGCACCAGTTGGTCAGCGCCCCCGGCGAGGCCAAATCCGATTTATGGCAACTGGTGGAATTTTCCAAACGCTTCACTACCGATGAAGTCTGGCCAGCCGAGTTACTGGCCAAGTCACCAGAGCACAAAGGCAAAACCCTCTACCAAGTGCTGTTCGCCAACGGCCAGGTGGACCAGTTCCCCAGCGAGCAAATCGAAGCAGGCCACATCAACGATGAAGCCAAGGCGTTCGGCTTCTATCTGCAAAAAGGTCTGTTCGAGGAATATGCCCAATTCGGCCGTGGCCACGCCCACGACCTCGCAGACTTTGACCGTTATCACAGCGAACGCGGCATGCGCTGGCCGGTGGTAAACGGGGTAGAAACACGCTGGCGTTACCGCGAAGGCCTCGACCCCTATGTGGAGAAAGGCAGCGAGGTGCAGTTCTACGGTTACCCCGACAAGAAGGCGATCATCTTCGCCCTGCCCTATGAACCGGCAGCTGAAGCCCCGGATGCGGATTACCCGTTCTGGCTCAGCACCGGCCGTGTGCTGGAACATTGGCACACCGGCAGCATGACCCAGCGCGTCGACGAGTTGCACAAGGCGGTGCCCGATGCACTGGTATACATGCACCCGGATGATGCCAAGGCGCTGAATGCGCGGCGCGGCAGTGAGGTCAAAGTCATCAGCCGGCGCGGTGAAATGCGCGGACGGATCGAAACCCGAGGCCGCAATAAGCCACCGCAGGGTTTGATATTCGTGCCGTTTTTCGACGCCAACAAGCTGATCAACAAGGTCACTCTGGACGCCACCGACCCGATCTCCAAGCAGACCGACTACAAAAAGTGCGCGGTGAAGATCGAACTAATCAGCGTGGCCTAAGGAGAGTCCTGATGAACATTCGCCGATTGCCGTTACTGCTGCTGGCCGTATCCACCATCGCCATGGCGGCCGAGGTTAACTACCCACTGGACGCACCAGCCCCGGATGGCCGCCGCACCGGCGGTACGATCAGCCAGGAGCTGCCCAGCCCGGCTATTCCCACCGTGGAAAACAAGGACCTTAAACGCGAACGCAGCTACCCCGAACAACCGCCAACCATTCCGCACAGCATCACCGGTTATCAGGTCGACAAGTTCAGCAACAAGTGTCTGACCTGTCATAGCCGCGCAGGCAGCGCACGCAGCCAGGCCCCGATGATCAGCATTACCCACTACATGGACCGCGACGGTCAGGCACTCGCGGCGGTGTCGCCACGGCGCTATTTCTGCAATCAGTGCCACGTCATCCAGCACGATGTAAAACCACTGGTGGGCAACAGCTTCGAGACCATCGACAAGCTGTTGCAGGACGAAATCAATGCCCCGGCCAAG
>JAWWDH010000049.1:0-13160 GCA_033720015.1 Pseudomonas sp. | reverse complement strand
CCGTGCTGCTGCTGATCCACCCCAAGCAGCTGCCCGAGCAGACCCTGTATGCCATCGATCAGTTTGTGCTGCGCGGCGGCAAGTTGCTGACCTTCGTCGACCCCTATAGCGAAGCGGATACCCAGGCGGAAATGCCTGGTGAAATGGTCATCGACAAAGCCTCCGACCTGCCGACGTTGTTCAAGGCCTGGGGCCTGCGCATGGTGCCGGATCAGGTGCTTGGCGATGGCTCCTACGCCATGTCGGTGAACATGGGCCAGGGTCAGCGCCCGGTGCGCCATGCGGCTTGGCTGAGCCTGCCTAAGAATGCCCTGGATAAGGACGACATCAGCA
Organism: Pseudomonas sp.; assembly: GCA_033720015.1. GTDB lineage: Bacteria > Pseudomonadota > Gammaproteobacteria > Pseudomonadales > Pseudomonadaceae > Aquipseudomonas. Next base: position 12,827 of record JAWWDH010000049.1, on the reverse strand, counting down.
CCGCTTCGCTGGAAACCATTACGGTCGCCACGGCGGGCATCCTGGAACCGCTGGAAGGCGCGCAAACCCAGTTCACTCCGTTGATTCGCAGCTCACAGTACGCCATGCCGTTTGATGCCAAACGCTTCGGCATGCTGGCCAACCCCGAAGAGCTGATCCGCGAGCTGCAGCCCACTGGTGAGCGCTACACCCTGGCGGCGCGCATCAGCGGTCCGGCGCAGTCGGCTTATCCTGACGGCATCGAGGGGCAGAAGGATGGCCTCAAGCAGGCGGACAATATCAATGTGATTGTCGTCGCTGATACCGACATGCTCACCGATCGCATGTGGGTGCAGGTGCAAGACTTCTTCGGCCAGCGCATCCCGCAGCCATGGGCAGACAACGCCGGCTTTGCGATCAACGCGCTGGATAACCTGGCCGGTTCCGAAGCGCTGATCAGCGTGCGCTCGCGCGGGCGCTTTACCCGTCCGTTCGAGGTGGTGGATGCGATCCAGCGTGACGCTGAGGTCAAGTTCCGCGAGAAGGAACAAGCCCTGCAAGCGCAACTGGCTGACACCGAGCAAAAGCTGGCGCAGCTGCAGCAGAGTGACGACCCCAGTAAAGCGTTGGAGCTGACGCCGGAACAGCAAGCGGCGGTGCAGCAGTTTGTGCAGCAGAAACTGGCCATCCGCAAAGAGCTGCGCAACGTGCGCTACCAGCTCAATGCTGATATCGAAGCCTTGGGCGGCACGCTCAAGTTCCTCAATATCGCCCTGGTGCCGTTGCTGCTGACACTGGGCGTGCTGGCGCTGTGGCTGTGGCGCCGGCGCAAGCACGACTGATCTCGCCTCACCGACAAAGGGCCGCTTATGCGGCCCTTTGTTTTGCGCGAATGCCGGTTATACGCAGCTGTACAGGCGATAAAGCCTCTTAGCCAGCCCATTGCTGGGCGTAGCCAATGCTGCGGTCGTTTTTCTACGGCCAAAAATGCGACAATCGCCGCCCTCCTGCTCTTCCCCTTGACCCCACCCCGCGATTGCCTGATGACCGATGCCACGCCCGCTGTTGATCAACTGCTGAAAAACCTCGACCAGACCCTGCTCGGCGATCGTCATCGTCTGCGCCGGCAGTTGCACGAGCTGCGCAAGCAAAGCCCGGTGGACGAGGCCAAGCTGGCGCAGTGGCTGCAGCGCTTTGAAGCGTCCCGCGCCAAGGTTGAAGCGCGCCGCCTGAGTGTGCCGGCGATGCGCTACGACGACGCGCTGCCGATTGCCGCCAAGCGCGATGAGATCAAGGCCGCGATCAGTAAACATCAGGTGGTGGTGATTGCCGGTGAGACCGGTTCGGGTAAAACCACCCAGTTGCCGAAAATCTGCCTGGAACTGGGCCGTGGTGTGCACGGTTTGATCGGCCACACCCAACCACGGCGTCTGGCGGCGCGCAGCGTTGCTACTCGGGTTGCCGAGGAGATTGGCACGCCGTTGGGCGAGTTGGTCGGCTATCAGGTGCGCTTTGAGGACCAGAGCAACGAGCGTAGCCTGATCAAACTGATGACCGACGGCATCTTGCTGGCCGAGACCCAGCACGACCGCTACCTGGAAAAGTACGACACGATCATCGTCGACGAAGCCCACGAACGCAGCCTGAACATCGACTTCCTGCTGGGCTTCCTGAAAACCCTGCTGGTGCGTCGCCCCGATCTCAAGCTGATCATCACCTCGGCGACCATCGACCTGCAGCGTTTCTCCGAGCATTTCGGCGGTGCGCCGATTGTCGAGGTCTCCGGGCGTACCTTCCCCGTCGACACCTGGTATCGGCCATTGGCCGCCGAGCAAGACGAAGACGGCAACCGGGTTGAAGAAGACCTCTCGGTTGATCAGGCGATTCTCGCCACCCTGGATGAGATCAGCGCCTTTGAAAAAGCCGAAGGCAAGCGACCTGGCGATATCTTGGTGTTCCTCCCAGGCGAGCGTGAAATCCGTGACGCCGCCGAGGTGCTGCGCAAGGCCAACCTGCGCCTGACCGAAGTGCTGCCGCTGTATGCGCGCCTGACCCCGGCCGAGCAGCAAAAGATTTTCGCGCCCATGGGCGCGCGCAAGATCGTGTTGGCCACCAACGTCGCCGAGACCTCGCTGACCGTGCCCGGCATCCGTTATGTGATCGACAGCGGTACGGCGCGCATCAGCCGCTACAGCTACCGCGCCAAGGTGCAGCGCCTGCCGATTGAAGCCATCAGCCAGGCCAGCGCCAACCAGCGCAAGGGCCGTTGCGGGCGGGTTGAGCCGGGCATCTGCATTCGCCTGTACAGCGAAGAGGATTTTATCGGCCGGCCGGCCTTTACCGATCCGGAGATATTGCGCACCAATCTGGCGGCGGTAATTTTGCAGATGCTGCACCTGCGCCTCGGTGAGATTGAGGCGTTCCCCTTTATCGAGCCGCCGGATGGCAAGGCCATCAGCGACGGTTTTAACCTGTTGCAGGAACTCTCGGCGGTTAGCCGCGAGGGCCAACTGACGCCGTTGGGGCGCCAGTTGGCGCGCTTGCCGGTGGACCCGCGCTTGGGCCGCATGGTGCTGGAAGGCGCCAAGCAGGGCAGCCTGGAAGAAATTTTGATCATCGCCAGTGCACTGTCGGTGCAGGATGTCCGCGAGCGACCGTCTGACCGGCAGCAGGCGGCCGATCAGGCCCATGCGCAGTGGAAGGATGTCGACTCTGATTTTGCTGCGCTGATCAATCTCTGGCGCGGTTTCGAGGAACAGCGCCAGGCGCTGGGTTCAAGCGCACTGCGCAGCTGGTGCCGGAAGAACTTCCTCAACTATTTACGTCTGCGTGAGTGGCGTGATTCCCACCGCCAGCTGGTGCTGATTACCCGTGACCTGCAGTTGTCGGCCAAACCCAAGGGCGCTGGTTCCGTAGGATCGGTGGAGCGTAGCGATACCCATGCCGGGCCAGATGATGGGCATCGCTCTGCTCAGCGCCATCCTACGGGTGATCGCCAGCTATCTGCGCTGCAGAAAGAAAAGGAACTGGCCGAGAATGACCAGGCCGCTCAGCGCAGCAAAAGTTACGCCGCCGTACACAAAGCGATTCTCGCCGGCTTGCTCAGCCAGATCGGCCAGAAAACCGAAGATGGCGACTACCTCGGCGCCCGTCAACGGCGCTTCTGGGTGCATCCGTCTTCGGTGATCGGTCGGAAGAAACCGACGTGGCTGATGGCTGCCGAACTGGTGGAGACCACCAAGCTGTTCGCGCGCATGGTGGCCAAGATCGAGCCGGACTGGATCGAGCCACTGGCCGGCCACCTGATCAAGAAAAATCACCTGGAACCGCACTGGGAGAAGAAGCGCGGCCAGGTCGTGGCGTATGAGCAGATCAGCCTCTACGGCATGATTGTGGTTGGTCGCCGCGCCGTGCATTTCGGCCCGATCGATCCCGTGGTTTCGCGGGAGCTGTTTATCCGCGAAGGCCTGGTGGGCGGTGAAATGCACAGCCGGGCCAAGTGCCTGACGGCGAATCGCCAGCTGCTGGAAAAGCTTGATGAGCTTGAAGCCAAGGCGCGCCGGCGCGACATTCTCGCCGACGAAGAAACCCTGTTCGCCTATTACGAGGCGCGTCTGCCGGCCACGATCTACCAGAGCGCCACCTTCGACAGCTGGTACAAAAGCGAAAGCGCGAAAAGTCCGCAGCTGCTGATCATGCGCGAGGAGGACGTGCTCGCTCGCGACGCCAAAGAGGTCACCGCCGCGCAGTACCCGGACACCCTGCACCTGGGTGAGTTGAGCCTGCCGCTGAGTTATCACTTCGAACCCAATCACCCGCGTGATGGGGTGACCTTGCGCGTGCCGGCACCGCTGTTGCCGCAATTGCCACCGGAGCGTCTGGAGTGGCTGGTGCCGGGGCTGCTGGAAGCCAAGTGCATGGCCCTGGTGCGTGGCTTACCCAAGGCGCTGCGCAAGAATTTTGTCCCGGTGCCGGACTTTGTCGGCGCCGCGCTGAGCAAGGTGCAATTTGCCGACGGCAGTTTGCCGCTGTCCCTGGGCCGCGAGTTGACGCGCATGACCGGTGCGCGGGTCAGTGATGAGGCGTGGGCCGAGTCTGAGGCGCAGCTCGAAGGCCACCTGCGGATGAATATCGAAGTGGTCGACAACCAGGGCAAACCCCTAGGTGAAGGCCGCGACTTGGTTGAGCTGACCGCACGGTTTACCCAGGCGACGCAGGCTGGTCTGGCCTTGCCGAAAACCGCCAAGAGTCAGCAGCCGGTGGAGGCCAAGGCCTTTAGCGAAGTGGCGGCGAAGACCCAGCAGCAGGTCGCCGGCCTGTCCATGACTGTCTACCCGGCGCTGGTGGAAGAGGCGGGTGTGGTCAAGGAAGGGCGCTTCCCGACTCAGGCCGAAGCCGAGTACCAACATCGCCGCGCGTTGCAGCGCCTGCTGCTGCAGCAACTGGCGGAGCAGGCCAAGTTTCTGCGGGGCAAGTTACCGGGGCTGACCGAGCTGGCGCTGTTGTACCGCGACATGGGCCGTATCGATGCGCTGGTCGAGGATATTCTGCTGGCCAGCCTCGACAGCTGCATTCTTGAAGGCAGCGAGCCCTTGCCGCGTGACGGCGCCGGTTTGGCGGCGCTGGCCGAGCGCAAGCGCGGTGACTGGACGGCCCACGCCGAACGCATGGCCAAGCTGACGCTGGAAGTGCTCAAGCTCTGGCACGGTCTGCAGAAGCGCTTCAAAGGCAAGATCGACCTGGCCCAGGCCATGGCGCTCAACGATATCAAACTGCAACTGAGCCATCTGGTGTACCCCGGCTTTGTCCGGGAAACCCCGGCGCAGTGGCTCAAGGAAGTGCCGCGTTACCTCAAGGCCGTCGAGCAGCGCCTGGACAAAATCGCCTCCCAGGTGCAGCGCGACCGCGTCTGGAGCGGCGAGCTGGCTGGTTACTGGGAGCAGTACCAGGCGCGCCTGGCCAAGCACAGCCAGGAAGGCAAGCGTGATGCGCAGCTGGTGCTGTATCGCTGGCTGCTGGAGGAATACCGCGTGTCGTTATTCGCCCAGCAGCTGGGCACCAAGCTGCCGGTGTCGGATAAGCGGCTGAGCAAGCAGTGGAGCAGTGTCGAGGCTTAACCTGCCTACTCACTGCCGGTATGTGTTTGTGCTGAAGTGTTGGATTGCCAGCCTTCAGCACAATAGGGCGCGGTTGTCGGGTTAAGCCGCTTGTAGCCGTCTGGGCACGGCACTGCGGCTTTCAGCGCGGATCGTCCAGAACACACCGCCAAGCACCAGCGTTATGCCGAGCACTTCTCCAGGGCTGGGTAGCGCCCAGGCTATTAAGTAGCTGTAGAGCAGGGCGCATAAGGATTCGAAGACAATCAGTTGACCGCCGATTGAGACGGGCAAGCGCTGGGCTGATGCGTTCCACAGGGTGTTGGCCACCCAGGAACCGCCAATGGCCATAAGCAGGGCTGTCAGCATGAACAGACTGAGCCGTTCGGGGTTCAGGTCAGTGGGTAAAAGCTCGGGCTGAACCAGGACCACCAGAGCAGTCATTAGCAGGGCGGCAAAGCCGGTCGTTATTCCCAGTAGCGATGACCACTCACCCGGCGTGAAGCGCCCGGTTTTCAGCTGTTGGGCATTGCGCAAGGCAAACCATGACCATGACAACACGCCAAGGCCTGCGTAAGCCGCGCCCAGAATCTGCCGCATGCTGCCTTCGCCGCGAATCACTGCGGTGACTGCTGCAAGGTTGATCCAGAGGATGCCGGTGCAGATGAGCGCGAGCGAGATGAGCATGGCGCGGCCACTGACGTGACTGAAGCGGTGACCCATAAGCATCACCGCGACGGGAATCAAGCCGTTGATCAGCGATGCCGTGGCAACGCCGGCATGCTGCACGGCCGCACTCAAAAGGATGAAGTACACAAGGTTACCAGTCAGTGCCAGCTCAAGCAGCACGAGTTGATCCCGGCGCGTCAGGCGGCTAATCAGTGCACGTGCGTTGGGCAGTGCGATCAGGGTCGCAAACAGCCCGTAGAGTAGAAATCGCACGCAGCTGATCACCACTGGATGAACGTCTGGAATCAACGCAGGTGCGACGATCACGGCGCCCCAAAGGGCGCCGGCCATGCCTCCTTGGACTATTGCTTTTTTCATGTCGCGTTACCTTTCAAGTCGATGCGGCGACTTTATGGTTAAAATATTCAGGCTTGTAGCGATATTGCCGCATGATGCTATTCCATAGCGGCATGCCTCTTGTTGGGATACCTAATGGCCGGACGTTTTCCTAATCTCCCTCCGCTCGATACGTTAATTGCATTCGAGTGCGTGGCCCGTTTGGGCAGTTTTACCCGTGCCGCTGACGAGCTGTGCGTGACCCAAAGCGCGGTGAGTAAACAGGTGCGCGCACTCGAACAGGCGCTGGGCGTCGCTTTGTTTGTAAGGGGCGCTCGGGGGGTGGAGCTTTCGACGGCAGGCGGGCTCTACCAGCAGGAAGTGCTGCCGGCACTGCAACGCATACATGTGACAGGGCAGCGCATCAGCACCACTCACCATCCCGACACCGTCACTGTCTTGGCGACACATGCCGTCTCGCAGTTTTGGTTATTTCCACGTCTGCTCAGTTTTAATGCCGTACACCCGGAAATAACCATCCATATCCACGCCAGTAACGACATCCTGCCGTTCATGGTGCCTGAGCATGATCTGACGATTCTCTATGGCAACGGTGACTGGCCGAGCTTGGAGGCGACCGCGCTTATTCCTGAAGTGATCTATCCGCTGGCTCGCCCTGGGGTGGCCGGGTGCGAGGTGACAACGCTTGAGGCGCTGGCAGCACTGCCGCTGATCCAGTTGGCGTCTGCCTGGGACTGCTTCGAGTGGCGCGACTGGTTTGCCCACTTTGGTATTGCCTATCAGTCGCCCAAATCCGATCCCACCTTTAACCAACTCACTCTGACCTACGCGGCGATTGAACAGGGGCGGGGCATTGGCCTGGCGTGGGCATTTATGGCGGAAGAGGCAATGAGCAGGGGCGACTTGGTACGGGTGACCGACTTTTATGTTGAAACGGGCTTGGCTGAATACGTTGTCCACGACCTCGCGCGGCCAATGTCCGCCGCGACTAGGTTGTTCCGGGATTGGCTGGTAGCCGGCGCGGCGTCAGGTAACACGAAGGCTTAACGGCACGAAGCAGGGGCGGCCGTGTGCGGTTGCCTAGAACAGTGGCGCAGTCCGGCGAGTGAGCGCGATGGGCAGCCACTAAACGGGATTGACGCTTGCGCGGCAATCCCGTTTTGCTTTCAAGCGCGCAGCAAAGGCGGCGTGCGCGGTGGTACCAGGCGTTTTGAACCGGTCGCCTCGAACGCGGCGGCAAAACGCAGCAGGGCTGAGTCGTCGTAGGCGCGGCCGGCGAAGGTCAGGCCTGCGGGCATGCCGATATCGGCCATCACGCCCATCGGCACGGTGACGGTGGGCACGCCCAGGTGGCGGATGGCGAGGTTGCCGTTGGCGACCCAGACGCCGTTGCTCCAGGCGATATCCGCAGACGCCGGGTTGATGTCGGCATCGGCCGGGCCGGCGTCGGCGACGGTGGGGAACAGCACGGCGTCGAGGCCGAGTTGGTCCATCCAGTCTTCCAGGTCGAGCTTGCGGGTTTGCTCCAGGCCGCGCAGGCCGTCGGGCAGGCTGCTGATCTCGTTCCACGGGGTGATGCCGCGTTCGGCCATGCGCACGTATTCGTCCATGCCCGCGGCCAGATCGCCCTCACGGTTGGGCAGGGTGCCGGGGTCATGGGGGAATATCTGGGGGCCGTCGACGTCGAGCAGGCGGTTCAACTTGGGGTCACCGTTGGCCTGGAGGAAGTCGTCGAAGGCCCAGGCCGACAGGTCCCAGAGTTCCTGATGGAGAAACTCCGGGGTGACCATGCCGCGGTTGAACACGGTGGGCGCGCCTGGGCGATCGCCTTCGCAGTTGGACACCAGCGGGAAATCCACTTCGATGACTTCCGCGCCAGCTGCCTGCAGTGCCTGACGTGCTTGTTCCCACAGGGCGATCACCGCAGGGCGAGTGTGGATACGCTGCCCGGTCGGACCGCCGATGCCCGGTGCCTCACTGGTGCCGGCTAGTACGTCCTTGTTGATAAACATGCGCGGTACACCAAAGCGCTTGCCGGCCAGTGCTTCAGGGCCGGTGGCTAGCGCGGAATAAGCGGCTGGGCGCACCGCGGACGCCGGTGGAATCGGCACCCAGGGCTGCAAGCGCCACAAGTCGCCGCGCGTGTCGGGGTCATCGGCGACTATCACGTCGAGCACATCGAGCAGGTCGGCCATGGTGCGGGCGAACGGGACGACCACGTCCATGGTCGGTGTCAGCGGCCAGTTACCGCGTACCGAGATCACCCCACGTGATGGCGTGTAGGCGCACAGGCCGTTGTTGGACGCCGGGCCGCGACCGCTCGACCAGGTTTCTTCGGCCAAACCAAACGCGGCGAAGCTGGCAGCGGTGGCGGTGCCGGCACCATTGGACGAGCCCGAGGCGAAGGGTGCGGTGAGGTAATCGGCGTTGTACGGGCTTTCCGCGCGGCCATACACACCGCGCTGCATACCGCCGTTGGCCATGGGTGGCATATTGGTTTTGCCCAGGCAAATGGCCCCGGCAGCGCGCAGGCGTTCGATGGTGAAGGCGTCGCGATGGGCGACCAGGTCCTTGAAGGCCGGGCTGCCGGAGGCGGCGGTAAGGCCTTTGACCAGGTAGCTGTCCTTGGCTGTATAGGGAATGCCATCGAGCGGGCCGAGGGTCTCGCCACGGGCGCGCCGTTCATCGGACGACTGAGCTTCTTTGAGTGCCTCGGGGTTGCGTACCACCACGGCGTTAAGTGCGGTGGCTGTGTCGGCGCCATCGTAGGCATCGATGCGCGCGTGATAGGCCTGCACCAGCTCGACGGCGGTGGTCTGGCCGGTTTCGAGCGCGGCGCGCAGTTGGGCAATAGAAAGCTCGGTTACCTCGATCATGCTGTCACCGCTGGTTGTTGAAGGGGGTTGTTCATATCGTTTCTCGTGGCGCTGTTGTTACGCGTTGAAGTGGCGCGTGACGCTGGACTGCTGGCGTCTATTTTAACCGCGCGCAGGCATGGCCAGGCCCTTGATCACGGCGGGCCGCGCGACAAAGGCTTGCAACACGCGCTGCACATTGCTGAAGCGCTCGAACTCCACCAGCTCGCCCGCTTCATAGAAGCCGATCAAGTTGCGCACCCAGGGGAAGATGGCGATATCGGCGATGCTGTAATGCTCGCCCATGATCCAGTCGCGGCCTTGCAGGCGTTGCTCCAGTACGCCAAGCAGGCGCTGCGACTCGGCAACGTAGCGGTCGCGCGGGCGTTTGTCCGGGTAGTCCTTGCCGGCGAACTTATGGAAGAAGCCCAGCTGGCCGAACATCGGGCCGATGCCACCCATCTGCCACATCAGCCATTGCAGGGTTTCGTAACGGGTGGCGGGGTCTTGGGATAACAACTGGGCGGTTTTTTCGGCCAGGTAAATCAGAATCGCCCCGGACTCGAACAGCGCCAACGGTTGGCCGCCGGGGCCGTTGGGATCGAGAATGGCCGGAATCTTGTTGTTGGGGTTCAGCGAGAGGAATTCGCTGCTGCGCTGTTCATCGCTATCAAAGCTGATCAGGTGTGCCTCGTAGGGCAGGCCGATTTCTTCCAGCATGATTGAAGCCTTGACGCCGTTGGGCGTGGGCAGCGAATACAGTTGCAGGCGCTCGGGGTGCTGGGCGGGCCATTTGTGCGTGATCGGGTAGGCGGACAGGACTGACATGGGCGCTCCGGATTGGCTGGCTAAAGGCGCAGGATAACGGTGATTGGCGATTTGGTCAGGTTGTAGGTTTTTCCCGGCGCGCAGAAATCGGTATGGTTGGGGCCATCTCAACCCCTGCGCACTGGAGAACCCCGATGAGCCTGCATGGTGAATACGACAGCCAGAATATCTTTGCTCAGATCATTCGCGGCGAAGCCCCTTGCTACAAGTTGTACGAGGATGAGGATGTGCTGGCCTTCCTCGATGTGTTTCCGCAGTCCTACGGCCACACACTGGTGATCCCCAAGCGCTCGGCGGCGCGCAATATGCTGGAGATCGACGCCGCCAGTCTGAGCAAGGTAATGGCCGTGGTGCAAAAGCTCACCGGTGTCTTGGTGGCCGAACTGGAACCCGCCGGGGTGCAGGTGGCGCAGTTCAATGGTGCGCCGGCGGGGCAGACGGTATTCCATATTCATGTGCACATCGTGCCGCGCTACGAGGGCGAGGCACTTGGCGTACATGCTGCCGGTAAGGCCGAACCCGAACAACTGGCGGCGTTGCAGGCGCGTTTGCTCAAGCGTATCGCCGGCTGATTCGGCAGCCTGCGCATCTGCACTTGAGGCCGACCGCGCCTGGGGCAATACTCAAGCCGTTGGCTGTTGCTGTCCTTGTTTGTTCCCAGCGCCCATGGAGGGCTCCCATGCGATTGATTGGTGCCGTTTTACCGCTGTTGCTGTTGGCCGGCTGTTCGTCCTGGAAGCCCGCACCGGAAGATATCAAGCCAGTACCGGCGGAGCGTTTGCTCGGCTATCAGCAGCCGCTGGGGCAGGGCGGGCAGTTGCTGGTCAACCGTGATGTCGGCGGCATGGGCGGCGGTTGTTATGTGGCCGTTCTGGTTGACCGCAAAGTGGCGGCACGCATTGGTGTGGGTGAGCAGGTACGGCTTCAGGTCCCCGCCGGTACGCGGGTGCTGAGCATTGGCATCGATAAGATGGATGACACGCTGTGCGGTAAGGGTCGTCTGCGCCGTGAGTTGGCGGTGAAGGTCGAGCCGGGCTCGCAGCAGGATTTCCGCATCGTCAGTGATAACCGCAAGGGCTTCGACATCCTGCCGGTTGATCAGTAACGCGCTCAGCGGGTCATCGGCAGGGCGGCGCCCATCAGTGCAAACAGCCCCCCGCAGCAGCGGTTGAAGCCTTTGCCGCTGCGTTGCAGCCAGGGCCGCACGCGATGGGCCATGCGTGCCAACAGGTATTCGACGCCGCCTTCGACCACGGCGAAGGTCAGGGCCATGATGGCGAACTGCAGCCAGAGGTCAGCCCGCGGATTGAGAAACTGCGGCAGAAACGCGCCAAAAAACAGGATGACCTTGGGGTTGGATAACGCCGAGAGCAAACCCTGGCGAAACAGTTTCAGGCCGCTGTGGGCTTCGGCTTTCTCCGCCATGCTCAAGTGCAGCGGTGGTGCGCGCCAGAGTTGAATGCCCAGCCAGATCAGGTAAGCGCCGCCCAGCCATTTGAGAATGACCAAGGCCTGCGCTGAGGCTTGCAGCAGGGTGCCGATGCCGAGCATCGACAAGGCCATCAGCAGGGTAAACCCAAGGACCCCGCCACTGACGGTAAACAAGGTTTTGCGATGGCCGTATAAGGCGCCGTGGCTGAGCGCGAGCAGGCCATTGGGGCCCGGTGTCAGCGCCAGGCCGAACACCGCTGTGACAAACAGTAGCCAGGTATGCAGAGCCATAAGTAGGTATCCAGGGGAGGGGAGTGTCGGGTTGTGCCGGCGAACCTCTGTTTTTTCACGCTGTGCCACGATAGTCAAGCAACTGAGTGCCCCTTCTCTGCGAGGTGCACTAGGGCTGCTGCGGTTGCTTGAAGTTATGGCGGCGACTACAGGGGAATGGCCGCAGAAGGCTGTTTCAGCCCGTGCAAGCGTCGGCGACTAGGCTTCAGACGGATGTGCCTTGCGCGACGTTGTGTGCATCTTTGCCTCAATAGTCGACAGGGTGCTGCATTTGCCCTGACGTGCTGAGCGGACGGATGCCCCATGGCTGTGGCAAACTCTGCGCTTTATAGCAGGCCGTTTCATGGATTGAGTGTGCTGAGCCTGTCAGCTGTTTTTTACCCATGGCCTGCCTGCCCTGGGCCTACTGGATAACTGGCCGCTGCCTGCGGCGAAGAACATGAGGAATGACTGTGCATAACGTCGTGATCAGCGGTACCGGCCTCTATACCCCGGCAAACAGTATTTCCAACGATGAGTTGGTCGAGTCGTTCAACACCTATGTGCAGCAATTCAATGCTGATAACGCCGCGGCCATCGCCAGTGGTGAAATCGACGCACTGAGCGAATCGAGCAGTGGTTTTATCGAAAAAGCCTCCGGCATCAAGAGCCGCTTTGTCATGGACAAGGCCGGCATTCTTGACCCGCAGCGCATGGCGCCGCGTATCCCCGAGCGCAGCAATGACGAGTGGGGCATCCTCTGCGAGATGGCCGTAGGCGCGGCCCAGGATGCAATGGCGCGTGCCGGCAAGACCGCTGCCGATATCGACGGGGTGATCGTTGCCTGCTCCAACTTGCAGCGCGCCTACCCGGCCGTGGCGATTGAAGTGCAGGCTGCGTTGGGGATTCAGGGCTTCGGTTATGACATGAACGTGGCCTGCTCCTCAGCCACCTTCGGCATCCAGGCCGCAGCCAACAGCGTGCAGCTGGGGCAAGCCCGGACGATTTTGATGGTTAACCCGGAAATCTGCACCGGCCACCTGAACTTCCGCGACCGCGACAGCCACTTTATCTTCGGTGATGCTGCCACGGCAGTGATTATCGAGCGCGCCGACCAGGCCACCTCGGCCTGTCAGTTCGATATCGTCGGCACCAAGTTGATCACCCAGTTCAGCAACAACATCCGCAACAACTTCGGTTTCCTTAATCGCTGTGCGGAAGAGGGCGTGGGTGCGCGCGACAAACTGTTCGTCCAGGAAGGTCGCAAGGTGTTCAAGGAAGTTTGCCCGATGGTCGCCGAGCTGATCGCCGCGCACCTGGCGGAAAATCAGCTGAATGTCGG
>JAWWDH010000048.1:0-13357 GCA_033720015.1 Pseudomonas sp. | reverse complement strand
GAGCAGAGGAATCAGGCTCTCGCCACCTTCCAGACCGAAACGCTTGGTGCCCGGGTATTTAGTCCCCAGGTACTTTTCCAGACCTTCAGCCGCGGTCAGGCGCTCAAGCAGATGGCTCTGCACGTCGACCGAGACTTGCGGACGGCCGCGGACGCTTTCCAGGCGTTGCTGGAACCAGCGGCGCTGCTCGGAATCGACGATATGGGTGAACTCGGCACCGATGGTGCGGCAATATGTCTGCTGCAACGCATCGTGAATTTCGCGCAGAGTGGCTTCTTCCTTACCCAGGTGAAGCTCGCCGGTGCGAAATGTGGTGTCTAGGTCAGCATCAGTCAGACCATAGTGATTGATTACCAGATCATCCGGCGCAGGACGTTGCCAGAGGCCAAGCGGATCGAGCTGAGCGGCCTGATGGCCACGCATGCGATAAGCCTGAATCAGGCGCAGCACTTCGACTTGCTTCTTCTCGTGCTCACTGCTGACGCTACCAGCAGACACCGGTTGGGCGCGCCGCTGATTTTTAGCAAGCAAGACGAAATGATCGCGAATCGTTGAATGCGATACGTCTGTAGCGGCGCTGCCGTCAGTCGGCAACTTCTGGAAGTAAGTGCGCCACTCTTCTGGCACAGCGTTGGGATCGTGCAGGTAAAGCTCATAGAGCTCTTCCACATAGGCAGCGTTACCACCGGATAGGTGGGCACTGTCCCACATGCGCTGCATCACGCTTTCTTGCATGCTTGGTCACCCTCGGTAAGGGGACACCACCGGCGAAGAAACCGTATGGCTGTCAGTCCTGAAGCAGCGACTGGTAAGCCACTACGGATCCCGCAGATAGTCCGGGCACCAGCCCGGATGCCCCTGCTGGTCGTCATATTTTTTCAAATTAGAACCACCGCTTTGTGAGCAGCAGTTCTGGCTAAAACTACAGCGCTGGATCGAAACCAGCGCTGTAGGTATTACAGGTCTAGCAAACAGCCGTGAATCAAGTACCGCTTTGCAGCAACATATTGCGTACGTGGCCAATTGCCTTGGTCGGATTAAGACCCTTAGGGCAAACGTTCACGCAGTTCATGATGCCGCGGCACCGGAACACGCTAAACGGATCATCCAGTGACGCCAGACGCTCTTCGGTCTTAGTGTCACGGCTATCTGCCAGGAAGCGATAAGCTTGCAGCAATGCAGCCGGGCCGAGGAACTTATCCGGGTTCCACCAGAACGATGGGCAGCTGGTGGAGCAGCAGGCGCACAGGATGCACTCGTACAAACCGTCCAGCTTCTCGCGTTCTTCCGGCGACTGCAGGCGCTCGATGGCTGGAGCCGGCGTATCGTTCTGCAAATACGGCTGCACCTTCTCGTACTGCTTGTAGAAGATGCTCATATCAACAGCCAAGTCACGAATGACTGGCAGGCCCGGTAGAGGACGAATCACCAGCTTGCCGCTTTTAAGGCCAGCTGCTGAAATCGGCGTGATGCAGGCCAGGCCATTCTTGCCATTGATATTCATGCCATCGGAACCGCACACGCCTTCACGGCAGGAGCGACGATAGGAGAAACCTTCGTCCTGTTCCTTCACCAGTGCCAGAACGTCCAGGACCATGATGTCCTTGCCGCCGGTATCGACCTGGAAGTCCTGCATAAACGGCGCAGCATCCCGCTCCGGGTTGTAACGATAAACGCTTACTTGCAACAGATTGGCTTGCGACATATCGGCCACCCTTAGTAAGTACGAATCTTGGGTTCAAACGACGGAACTGTCTTCGGCGAGAAGTTGACCGCACGCTTACTGACGCGCTTCTCACCTGGAAAGTACAGGGAGTGGCACAGCCAGTTTTCGTCGTCACGCTCTTCAAAGTCTTCACGAGCGTGAGCACCACGGGATTCCTTACGGACCTCGGCTGCCACAGCAGTGGCTTCAGCCACTTCGAGAAGATTTTGCAGCTCCAATGCTTCGATACGCGCAGTGTTGAATGCCTGGCTCTTGTCCGCGATTTTGACAGTCGCGATCCGCTCACGCAGGTCGGCCAGTTGGGTGATGCCTTTCTGCATGTACTCACCGGTGCGGAACACACCGAAGTAGTTCTGCATGCACTGTTGCAATTCTTTGCGCAACGGCGCGACATCTTCACCAGTGGTGCGCTCGTTCACACCAGCCAGGCGCTTGAGCGACAGTTCGATGTCGGTTTCGCTGGCACCACGGACTTCCACGCCTTCTTTCAGCGCTTTTTCCAGATGGATACCCGCAGCACGGCCGAATACCACCAGATCGAGCAGCGAGTTGCCACCCAGACGGTTGGCACCGTGTACAGATACGCAAGCCACTTCGCCTACAGCGAACAGACCGTCGATGATCTTGTCGTTGCCGTTGGCATCCTGAGTGATGGCCTGACCATGAATATTGGTCGGCACGCCGCCCATCATGTAGTGGCAGGTCGGAATCACTGGAACTGGAGCAACAACAGGATCGACGTGAGCGAAGGTCTTGGACAGTTCGCAAATGCCTGGCAGGCGGCTGTGCAACACTTCTTCACCAAGGTGATCAAGCTTGAGCAGTACGTGGTCCTTGTCAGGGCCGCAACCGTTACCGGCGAGTACTTCTTTAACCATCGAGCGGGCAACTACGTCACGACCCGCGAGGTCTTTGGCGTTCGGCGCATAACGCTCCATGAAACGCTCGCCATGAGCGTTGATCAGGTAACCACCTTCACCACGGCAACCTTCGGTGACCAGTACGCCCGCGCCGGCAATACCGGTTGGGTGGAACTGCCACATCTCGATGTCCTGCACCGGCACGCCGGCACGCAGGGCCATACCAATACCATCACCGGTATTGATCAAGGCGTTAGTGGTCGAGGCATAAATACGCCCTGCACCGCCGGTAGCCAGAACCACAGCCTTGGAACGGATGTAGACGGTTTCGCCGGTTTCGATGCAGATGGCAATGGTGCCGACTACAGCGCCATCCTGGTTCTTCACCAGGTCGACTGCATACCACTCGTTGAGAAACGAAGTGCCGGCTTTCAAGTTGGCCTGATACAGAGTGTGCAGCAAGGCGTGACCGGTACGGTCAGCTGCCGCGCAGGTACGAGCTGCCTGGGTCGGGTTATCCGGACCTTTGGACTGACCACCGAACGGACGCTGATAAATGCGACCCTGCTCGGTACGGGAAAACGGCAAGCCCATGTGCTCAAGCTCGAATACGGCTTCTGGGCCTACGGAACACATGTACTCGATCGCGTCTTGGTCACCGATATAGTCGGAGCCCTTGACAGTGTCATACATGTGCCAGCGCCAATCGTCGTTCGGATCAGCGGAGGCGATAGCACAGGTAATGCCACCCTGCGCAGACACAGTGTGCGAACGAGTAGGGAAAACCTTGGTGACTACTGCGGTCTTGTGACCACCCTGAGCCAACTGCAACGCAGCGCGCATACCCGCGCCGCCGCCACCAATAATGATGGCGTCATATGAAAGAGTGCGAATGCTTGTCATGGATCAGTTACCCCAAAAAATCTGCACGCCCCAGACGAAGAACGCGAACATGGCAACGCCACACGCAGCCTGGAACAGAAAACGCACGGCAGTAGCCCACTTACCCAGCGCCATCGGCGTCAGGTAGTCGGTGGAAATTGTCCACATACCAACCCAGGCGTGAACGCTAAGCGCCACCAGAGTCAGCAGGCTAAAAATCCGCATTGCGTTATTGGAGAACAGCGCATGCCACTCTGCATAACCCAGACCTGGGTTACACACGACAAAGCCAAGCAGAAACAATACATAAGCCGCGAGAACGACAGCAGACACACGCTGCGCCATCCAGTCATAAAGACCCGAACGCGAGAAATTCGTGACGTTGGTTACCATATCCACACCCCCAGCAGCACGATCACGATCGTCGACACGACGAGAACGATTTTCGAACCCAGCTTGCCGCCTTCCAGCGTCTCACCGATGCCCATGTCCATGATCAAGTGGCGAACACCGGCCACCAGGTGGTACAGCAGAGCGGACAACAGACCCCAAATCACGAACTTGGCCAGCGGGCTGGTCAAACATTCCTGCACCTGGGCAAAGCCCTCTTCGGACGCCAGCGATTTGTCGAGGCCATACAACAGAATGGCAATACCAACAAAGAGGATGACACCGGAGATACGGTGAAGAATGGACGTGTAAGCAGTGATTGGGAGTTTGATAGTCCTAAGGTCTAGGTTTACAGGTCTTTGGCTATTCACGGCTTTTTTATCACACTGAGAGCCCCTAACTATCAGGGCAAAGTTGTCGGGAAGTGCACTGGTCAGGTACCCATCACCCAAGGAGTGACAACCACCAAAATACGGGCGTAAAGCCCTTGGCAGTTGGGCGCAGAGTATAGACAGTTAGGTTACTAATGACAACGCAAAGCCCCCTACCTAAAAGCGCATTGCACAGCATCAATAAATGACGTAAAGAACACCTTTTTCAACCCCCTAACCAGCCGCAAACCCTTCTGCCGCCTGGCTTCTCGCAAATTGACATTCAAATTTATCTCACTATAGTGGTGCACGCCCTGCGTGGGGGGCAGTCAGATGATTTCAAGCATAACTAGGAGGCCAAACATGGCTGACAAAAAAGCGCAGTTGATCATCGAGGGCGCTGCCCCCGTCGAGCTGCCTATTTTAACCGGCACCGTTGGTCCCGATGTAATTGATGTACGCGGCCTAACCGCCACCGGTCGTTTCACCTTCGACCCTGGCTTTATGTCCACCGCCTCGTGCGAGTCGAAGATCACCTATATCGATGGCGATCAGGGCATCCTGCTGCACCGCGGCTACCCAATTGAACAGCTGGCAGAACAATCCGACTATCTGGAGACCTGCTACCTGCTGCTGAACGGCGAACTGCCAAACGCAGAAGAAAAAGCCAACTTCGTCAGCACCATCAAGAACCACACCATGGTGCATGAGCAGCTGAAGACCTTTTATAACGGCTTCCGCCGCGACGCTCATCCGATGGCCATCATGTGTGGCGTCGTCGGTGCTCTGTCGGCCTTCTATCATGACTCCCTAGACATCAAAAACCCGCATCACCGCGAAGTATCGGCCATGCGTCTGGTTGCCAAGATGCCGACCCTCGCCGCCATGACCTACAAGTACTCCATGGGTCAGCCGATGATGTATCCGCGTAACGACCTGAACTACGCGGAAAACTTCCTGCACATGATGTTCAACACCCCGTGCGAGATCAAACCGATCAGCCCGGTGCTGGCCAAGGCGATGGATAAGATCTTTATCCTGCATGCTGACCATGAGCAGAACGCTTCGACCTCGACCGTACGCCTGGCAGGTTCTTCGGGCGCCAATCCGTTTGCCTGTATCGCTGCCGGTATCGCCGCTCTCTGGGGCCCGGCACATGGCGGTGCCAACGAAGCAGTATTGAGCATGCTCGATGAAATCGGCGATGTCTCCAACATCGACGCCTTCATCGCCAAAGCCAAAGACAAGGACGATCCGTTCAAGTTGATGGGCTTCGGGCATCGCGTGTACAAAAACCGTGACCCGCGCGCCACCGTGATGAAGCAGACCTGCGACGAAGTACTGAAAGAGCTGGGCATCAAGAACGATCCACAGCTGGAACTGGCGATGCGCCTGGAAGAAATCGCCCTGACCGACCCTTACTTCATCGAGCGCTCGCTGTATCCAAACGTGGACTTCTACTCGGGTATCATCCTCAAAGCTATCGGCATTCCGACCAGCATGTTCACCGTGATCTTCGCCCTGGCGCGCACCGTCGGCTGGATCTCGCACTGGAAAGAAATGCTCTCCAGCCCGTACAAAATTGGCCGCCCGCGCCAGCTGTACACCGGCTACGCGCAACGCGATCTGAACAAATAACTCAGGTTGCACCGCAATAAAAAGGCTGCCCTCGGGCAGCCTTTTTTGCATCTGGATATCCGGTTTCGTAGCTCGGGCCAATCACGCAGCAGCCAAGCAGCACGGCGCAACCGCGCAACCGCGCAACCGCGCAACCGCGCAACTCTACGCCATAGCCTCAGACCGCAACCGCGGTATTCTGCTCCAGCCAGCCCAGCAACTGCATGGCCTGTGCCGTAGTGCTGCCACAGACATACTCGGCGGCCTGAAACGCCGAGCACACCGCTGGCCGCTCAGGCTGGCCGAAGATTAAACAGCGATTATCTGCATCCAACTGTACGCAGCGCACACCTGCTGGCTTGCCATCAGGCATACCTGGAATCGGGGAGCTGATCGAAGGGGCAATGCAGCAGGCGCCACAGCCAGCACGGCAATTCATCAAAGGCAGACCTCGAAACCAACAAAACAGATAAGGCCGCGGAGTTTACGCCGCCTTGTCTATTTTCTGTATTTCAGCGTCTAAAAATTCAGACGAAAAGGACACATTAATAAACCGTGTCGTAGCCTTATCAGCTAACCACTTAGGTCAAACGCTCAGCATCAAGGCTGGCAGATGGTCACGTTACGCCTCTGCCCCTCAATTGGTTTTGCGGCCCTGCAGGCGAGCCAGCAGACTTGAGGTGTCCCAACGGCCGCCACCCATCGCCTGTACGTCAGCATAAAACTGATCCACCAACGCCGTTACCGGCAGCTGCGCCCCATTACTTCGGGCTTCGGCCAGCAGGATTGATAGATCTTTACGCATCCAGTCCACGGCAAAGCCATGCTCAAACTCACCGGCCAGCATGGTTTTATGGCGATTTTCCAGCTGCCAGGACTGCGCCGCGCCCTTGCTGATCACCTCCATCGCCCCTTGCGCATCAAGCCCTGCGCACTCAGCGAAATGCAGCGCTTCGGACAAACCCTGAACCAGCCCGGCGATGCAGATCTGGTTAACCATTTTGGTCAACTGACCACTGCCGGCCTCGCCCATCAAGCGAGCCATGCGCGCATAAGCCTGAATCACTGGCTCGGCCTTGGCATAGGTTGCCGCCTCACCACCGACCATGATGGTCAGCGCAGCGTTCTGCGCGCCGGCTTGACCGCCGGATACCGGCGCATCGAGAAAACCCAACTGCATTGCAGCCGCCTGCCCGGCCAACTCACGCGCGACATCAGCCGACGCCGTCGTGTGATCAACCAATACCGCGCCGGGCTGCATGCCGGCAAAAGCGCCCTGCTCGCCCAGCACAACGCCGCGAAGATCATCGTCATTGCCGACGCAGACCATCACAAACTCGGCACCTGCAGCCGCCTCACGCGGAGTCGGCGCATGGCTACCGCTGTACTCGGCGACCCATTGCGCCGCCTTCGCTGCAGTACGGTTGTACACACACACCTGATGCCCGGCGCGCGCCAGATGCCCCGCCATCGGATAACCCATCACGCCCAACCCGATAAACGCTAGCTTTGCCATATCCACTCCCTCAATCTCGTTAAAACCTGCCGGCAAACAACCGCGCGACCTTTATTAACTGCGCCACCGCGAGCCACGCAGAGACAAATCTGACTGCAAGCATGCCCGCCACAAAAGGCAAGTGCCAGTACAGCCATAGGGCAAAACTGTATGGACGCGCCCGGCAGCAGGCTTTACCCGCCCCGAAAACTGCTTGCATACTCGCAGCTCACCAAGGAGAGCTTATGCAGCGCTGGCTGATAATCGACCTGGAAGCCACCACCGAAGAAGGGGGCTGGCCGGTTACAGAGATGGAAATTATCGAAATCGGCGCGAGCCTACTCGACGCTGACGGCCATCAAGCCGATTATTTTCAGCGTTTTGTCCGCCCCACCCGACGACCGCACCTGACCCATTTCTGCCGCCAGCTCACCCACATCAACCAGGCTGATGTAGATGCCGCCGCACCGCTAAGCACGGTATGGCCGCAATTCGAACGCTGGCTATTGGCCCACCAGCCACTACTGGTGGGCTGGGCCAGCTGGGGCGACTACGACCGCCGTCAGCTTGAACAGCAGTGGCTCACCCACGGGCTGCACAGCTACCTGAAGCAAATCCCCCACCTAAATATGAAGAAACGCTTCGCCGAAGCCCGCCAACTGCCTGCCCAGACCGGCCTAAAGAAGGCCCTAAGCCTGGCGGGCTTGCAGTTTCAGGGGCAGCAACACCGCGCCCTCACGGATGCGCGCAATACCGCTCGCCTGCTGCCGCTGGTTTTGCCTGCGCAAAGCAGATGACGAGGAAAAAACGCTTGTGCATACTTGCAGGCCTTTTTTATGGCCTGCCATATAAAGCAGTCAGCCCTTTAATCCCCTTTCAAGGAATTGCACATGTTCAAGGTCAATGAGTACTTCGATGGCACCGTCAAATCCATCGCCTTCGGCATGGCTGAAGGCCCGGCTACCATTGGTGTGATGGCTGCAGGCGAATACAAATTCGGTACCAACCAACTGGAAATCATGCACGTAGTTGCTGGCGCCATGAGCGTTAAGCTGCCCGGCAGCGAAAACTGGGAAACCTTCACCAGCGGCAGCCACTTCACCGTACCGGCCAACAGCAAGTTCCAGCTCAAGGTCGCTACCGATACCGCCTACCTGTGCGAATACCGCTAAGCCAAGGATCACTGAAAGCCCGTCGTCTTGAATGGCAATAGTCTGCCAAGGCTTTCGGCGTGAGTAGCGCCCGTAAAACATTCAGCCCCCGATACCGTTACACGTATCGGGGGCTGATTCGTTTAGCTTTCTGGCACCGCAAGGTGCAGTGAAGGCAGCTCGGCGCTAACCGCCGGTCATGCTCATAAAGCGCACCACCTGCACCTGAGCATCAGCCTCGAAGTGATGGCGCTCGGGCTTAAGCTGCAAGGCCTGTAGCAAGGCATCACGTAGGCGCTCACTGTCACCCGGGTGGGCACGCATCAGGCTTTTAAGATCCAGGGAATTTTCATGACCCAGGCAAAGCACCAACTTGCCTTCCGCGGTCACGCGTACGCGATTGCAGTCGCCACAGAAGTTGTGACTGTGAGGGGAAATAAAACCGATCTGGGTGTCGCTGCCAACCACCTGCCAATAGCGCGACGGTCCGCCGGTCAGCTTGCTGCTGCGTACCAGGGCGTGGCGCTGCTCAATGCGCTCGCGCACTTCGTCACTGGAACAAAATGTTTGCTCGCGCTGGTGACTGGTAATGCTGCCCAAGGGCATCTCTTCGATAAAACTGATGTCCAGACCACGAGCCATAGCGAACTCGACAAGATCGAGCACCTCATCGTCATTGCGGCCTTTCTGCACCACGGTATTGAGCTTGATTTTGCTAAAGCCGGCAGCTCCGGCCGTGTCGATGCCCGCCAACACCTGATCGAGTTTGTCGCGCCGGGTAAAGGCGGTAAAACGCTCACGCTGCAACGAGTCCAGGCTGATATTCAGGCGCTTGACCCCAGCGGCCTGCAGCTGTGGCGCCAACTCAGTCAGTTGCGAGCCATTGGTGGTGATGGCCAGGTCTTCCAGCTCCGAGCGCTGGCCCAGACGGGTCAGCAGGCTGATCAGGTTTTTGCGCACCAGCGGCTCACCACCGGTGATGCGAATGCGCTTAACCCCCAGACCAATAAACGCATCGGCCACGTTATACAGCTCTTCAAGGCAGAGGATCTGCGCGCGCGGAGCGAAGACCATGTCCTCGCTCATGCAGTAGGTGCAGCGGAAGTCGCAGCGATCGGTAACCGACAGCCTTAAATAGGTAATGCGCCGACCGAAGGGGTCAACCAGCTGATTGTTCACTGCAGGTCTCCTGGAGCTCATCGAGCCGAGACTTATTGTCATGGATACATATAAAGAGATAAAAACAGATAACCCAAATCTTGTACACAGCGACCTGACCCATAAGTCAGACAGCTCTAGCAAAGCCCCGCTCACTGCCTTGAGCGGGGCGCAAAGCCGATGCTACCATGCCCGCCGCTGCCCGCCGCCGGGCGATTCACAGAAGCAACGAGGCCTATGACCAGTATCCGCGAACGTAACACCGCGCTGATTTTACGCGCAGCCAGTGAGGAGTTCGCCGACAAAGGTTTTGCCGCCAGCAAAACCAGCGATATCGCCGCCAAGGCAGGGGTACCCAAGCCCAACGTTTATTACTACTTCAAGTCGAAAGAAAATCTCTACCGCGAAGTACTGGAAAGCATTATCGAACCGCTGCTGCAAGCTTCGGCGCCCTTCAACCAGCCGGGTAAACCCGCCGACGTACTGCGCGCCTATATCCGCTCGAAAATCCGCATCTCCCGCGAACTGCCTTCCGCGTCCAAGGTGTTCGCCAGCGAGATCATGCACGGTGCGCCGCACCTGTCCGCCGACCAGGCGGAACAGCTGAATACCCAAGCCAAACACAATATCGCCTGCATCCAAGGCTGGATCGACCAGGGCCTGATGGCCAAGGTTGACCCGCACCATCTGCTGTTCAGCATCTGGGCCGCGACCCAGACCTACGCCGATTTCGACTGGCAGATCTCCACCGTCACCGGCAAAGCCAGCCTGGATGAAGCCGATTACGAAGCCGCAGCGCAGACCATCATTCGCCTGGTGATCAAGGGTTGCGAGGTCGATGAAAGTCACGTCAGCCCATCCGAGCAGGTCACGATCGCCTAAGCCTCACCCGGGTTAAACGCCACCAAGAAAGCTGAATGCCTAGCACGTCTTCAGCTTTTTATGGCGACTCGGTTAGCTGCACCTCAGTAAGCCGCGTGTTAGCAGCAAGTGCTAGCAATGACCATCACGGCTACCTCCCCAGCAGATCAGCGCCCTGCACACAGCATCAAGCTGCGATACCGGCATCCGCCTTGAGGCCGACCGACTCCACCGCTTTGATCGCACACTGCTCATCGATATCCGAAGTATCCCCGGTTATGCCCACTGCGCCGATTACCTCGCCGCGCTCGTCGCGTATCAGCACGCCACCCGGCGCCGGCACCAGCTGACCGGCGGCCAAGTTGTTCACCGCCCCAATAAAGGCCGGACGCTGCTGAGCGTCGGCCGCGATCAGGCGCGAGCCCTTCCCCAGCGCCAACGCACCCCAGGCCTTGCCGATGGCGATTTGTGGGCGCAGGAGACTGGCACCGTCTTCACGCTGCAGGCTAATCAAGTGCCCGCCGGCATCCAGCACGGCCACCGTCAGCGGCGCACTTGGTATTTCACGTCCGACTGCCAGAGCATTGCAGGTGATATCCAGGGCCGTAGCCAGGCTAATAGCGCTCATACAGGGTTCCTCTCGAAGTAGGTAAAAACGGTTCACCGCGGCCATGCAGAACACAGCGCGACCTTTAAAAGCCCCTATGGAATAGCTGAACGAAGCCCGTCACGCAACATAAAAAAACAATAAATATTAGTTTTGTATACAAATTAAAAATCAAAAACAGACAAATAAAGTATCGATAAAACCGTCAAGAGCCCCGTGCTTCCCAGTACCCCTGGGTGTTGTAGATCGCCTTCAGGTAGTCGATGAAAAAGCGCACCTTGGCCGGCAGATAACGTTGCTGCGGGTACACCGCCTGGATGTCGTAGGCCGGGATCTCGTACTCGTCGAGCACCGTCACCAGCTCACCAGCCTTGAGCTCTGCCTGAATCTCCCAGGTCGAACGCCAGCCAATGCCCAAGCCCTGCTTGACCCAGTCGTAAAGCAACTCACCGTCATTGCAGTCGAGATTGCCGGAGACCCGCACCGCCACCTGCTTGCCCTCACGCAAGAAGGTCCAGCCGCGCTGCTGACCGCCCTGCAGGTTGAACGCCAGGCAGTTGTGATCCGCCAGATCGTCCAGCGTGCGCGGCACGCCATAAATCTCGAAATAGCGAGGCGCGCCGCAGACCACCCGGCGATTGGGAAATAGCTTGAGCGCTACGTAGTTGGGGTCGGTGACTTCACCAATGCGAATGCCCATGTCGTAACCCTGGCGCACCAGGTCGACCAGGCTGTCAGTGAAGTTGAACGACAGTTTGAGGTCGGGGTAGCGCCTCAGAAACGCCGGCGCATGCGGGGCGATATGGCGCCGACCGAATGCCGCCGGGGCCGACACCACCAGGTGCCCGCGCACCGAACTGCCGCCCCTGGCGACACTGGCGTCGACATCGTCGAAATCCTTGAGCAGGGTCCGGGCACGTTCCAGGTATTGATCGCCGAGATCAGTGAGTTGCAGGCCACGGGTCGAGCGGTGCATCAGCTTGACCCCCAGATGCTGCTCCAGTGCATCCAGGCGGCGACCCATGACCACCGGGGTCACGCCTTCGCTGAGGGCAGCCGAGGCAAAGCTGCCGTTATCGGCGACGAGAACGAAACTACGAACGAGGGTATGACGGTCCATTCAATACTCCAGATATCGACAGAACTGAAGTATCCATCAATTCCACCTTGTTAGCCCAGCCGGCATCCTTGGCTCACCTGGAATTTTTCGAATACGCCAAGAGGAAAGATCATGGCCAGAATGAGAGCAATCGAGGCCGCCGTGCTGGTGATGCGCCGCGAAGGTGTTAACACCGCGTTTGGTATCCCTGGCGCCGCCATCAACCCCCTGTACGCAGCACTGAAGAAAGTCGGCGGCATAGACCACGTACTGGCTCGTCACGTCGAAGGCGCCTCGCACATGGCCGAGGGTTACACACGCACCAACGCCGGCAACATCGGTGTGTGCATTGGCACCTCCGGCCCGGCT
The DNA here is from genome assembly GCA_033720015.1 of Pseudomonas sp. GTDB lineage: Bacteria > Pseudomonadota > Gammaproteobacteria > Pseudomonadales > Pseudomonadaceae > Aquipseudomonas. The sequence goes on along the minus strand of JAWWDH010000048.1, from coordinate 771 downwards.
GGCACCGACATGGTCACCGGCCTGTATTCGGCCAGCGCCGACTCCATCCCGATTTTGTGCATCACCGGCCAAGCGCCGCGTGCCCGCATGCACAAGGAGGACTTCCAGGCCGTCGACATCACCAGCATCGTCAAGCCGGTGACCAAGTGGGCGACCACGGTGATGGAGCCGGGCCAAGTGCCACGCGCCTTCCAGAAGGCCTTCTACGAAATGCGCAGCGGTCGTCCAGGTCCCGTGCTGATCGACCTACCGTTCGACGTGCAGATGGCCGAGATCGAATTCGACATCGACGCTTACGAGCCGCTGCCATTGGCCAAGCCTGCCGCCAACCGCGTGCAGGCTGAGAAAGCCCTGGCCATGCTGAACGACGCCGAGCGCCCATTGCTGGTCGCCGGTGGCGGTATCTTCAACGCCGACGCCGCAGACAAACTGGTCGAGTTCGCTGAACTGACCGGCGTGCCGGTTATCCCAACCCTGATGGGCTGGGGCGCAATCCCCGACGACCACAAGCTGATGGTCGGCATGGTGGGTTTGCAAACCTCGCACCGCTACGGCAACGCCACCCTGCTGGAATCCGACCTGGTATTCGGTATCGGTAACCGCTGGGCCAACCGTCACACCGGCAGCGTTGACGTCTACACCGAAGGCCGCAAGTTCATTCACGTGGACATCGAGCCGACGCAAATCGGCCGGGTATTTAACCCAGACCTGGGTATCGTTTCCGATGCCGGTGCCGCGCTGGATGCCTTTATCGCCGTGGCCAAGGAATGG
>JAWWDH010000047.1:0-13440 GCA_033720015.1 Pseudomonas sp. | reverse complement strand
CTCGGGCTGCACCAGTGGGCACGGCGTCTGCGGCTTATCGCGGTTATCGCCGCGTTCACTGGCGGCCACCCTGACCTTCATGGCCGCCGGTTTTGCCACGGTGTTTGTTCTGCGTCATTTACTGGGGGGCTGAATATGCGCAAATTGATGGCTTTTCTCGCCGGAGTAACCTTCGGCATCGGCCTGCTGACGGCCGGCATGGCCAATCCGGGCAAAGTGTTGGCCTTCCTCGATCTGAGTGGTGCTTGGGATCCTTCGTTGGCGTTGGTGATGGTGGCGGCCATAGGTGTGGCGTTCTTGCCGTTTAGTTGGGCAAGGTTGCAGCGCACCAGCCTGCTCGGCGCGCCGATGCAGTTACCCGGCAAGCGCGAGCTGGATCGCCGGCTGATCGGCGGCAGCCTGCTGTTCGGCATTGGTTGGGGGATTGCCGGTATCTGCCCTGGACCGGCCGTGGCGCTGCTGCTGACGGGGCGCTGGCAGGTGCTGTTGTTCACGGCGGCGATGCTGGTGGGCATGTTTGTGTTTGCTGCGCTGGAGCAGCGTTCGGGCGCGTTTGGGCGCGCAAAATGAGCGCGCTATCAATACCTAATGGAGGCCATTGGCCGTGAATATTCAGGCATTTTTCGATGCGGCCACCTCGACCTACAGCTATGTCGTCAGCGACCCGAGCACGGCGCAGTGCGCGATTATCGACTCGGTGCTCGACTATGACGCGGCGGCCGGCCGCACCGACTATGCCAGCGCCGATAAGCTGATTAGTTACGTGCGCGAGCAAGGCCTGAGCGTGCAGTGGCTGCTGGAAACCCATGTGCATGCCGATCATCTTTCCGCTGCGCCCTATCTCAAGGCTGCGCTGGGCGGCCGCTTGGCGATTGGCGAGCAAATCTGCGTGGTGCAGAACACCTTTGGCCAGTTGTTCAATGCCGGCCCCGCGTTTGCGGTCGATGGTCGTCAGTTCGATCAGCTGTTGCAGGATGACGAGACCTTTCAGATCGGCACGCTAAACGCCCGTGCGTTGCATACCCCAGGGCATACGCCGGCCTGCATGACCTACTTGATCGGCGATGCTGCGTTTGTCGGCGACACCCTGTTTATGCCGGATTACGGTACCGCCCGTTGTGACTTCCCCGGCGGCGATGCGCGTACCCTGTATCGTTCGATTAACCGACTGTTTGCCCTGCCAGGCAGCACCCGGCTGTTTATGTGCCACGATTACCTGGCCCCGGGACGCGAGCAGCATCGTTATCAAACCACAGTGGCTGAGCAGCGTGAGCACAACGTGCATGTGCATCAAGGTGTTGAGGAAGACGACTTTGTCGCCATGCGCCAGGCGCGTGATGCCACCTTGGGGATGCCGGCGCTGATGTTGCCGGCGGTGCAGGTGAATATGCGTGCCGGTCATTTGCCGCCCGCCGAAGACAATGGTGTGCGCTACCTCAAGGTTCCGTTGAATGTCTTATAAGTGGCCGCTGCTGAACACCGTACGCGACTACGACCGCAGTCAGGCTGGTCGCGATTTCTTGGCGGCCTGTTTAATTTGTCTGTTATTGGTGCCGCAGGCGTTGGCCTATGCGCAGCTGGCCGGGCTACCGGCCGTTGCGGGGATGTACGCGAGTATTTTGCCGTTGGTGGTGTATGCGCTGATCGGCGCAAGCCCCGGCGTGGCCTTGTCATTCGGCCCGGTGGCGGTGTTGGCGCTGATGACTGCGGCGGCATTAGCGCCGATCGCCGCAGCCGGCACTGCGGCTTACAGTGCCGCCGCCGTAGGGCTGACCCTGCTGGTGGGCGTCTTGCTGTTGCTCATGGGCCTGCTGCGGCTGGGCTTTATTGCCAACTTCCTTAGTCATCCGGTGATCTCCGGGTTTGTCAGTGGCGCCGCGGTACTGATTGCCGTCAGCCAGCTGCGCTATATCCTCGGCGTGCCAGCCGATGGTCTGACCCTGCCGCAGGTGCTGCCTGCGTTGTATGAGCAGCTGGCGGCGGTGCATCGCCCGACGCTGTTGTTGGGTGTGCTGAGCCTGGTGTTGCTGGTGCTGCTGCGTAACCTGAGCCTGTTAGGCGTGCCGGCTGTTTGGGCGTTGCGGGTGAAACAGCTGAGCGCCTTGCTGGTGATGCTGGTGGCGATGGCCCTGGGGGCGTTGCTGCAGCTGGAGGCTTATGGGGTCAAGGTGGTGGGGCAGGTGCCGGTCGGTTTGCCGACGCTGGGCCTGCCGAACCTGGAGCTGGGCCTGCTGCGTGAGTTGCTACCGGCCGCGTTGTTGATTGCTCTGGTGGGGTTTGTCGAGTCAATTTCTATTGCCCAGAGCCTGGCCATGCGCAAGCGCCAGCTGATCAGCCCTGATCTGGAGCTGCTGGGCCAGGGCGCGGCCAACGTGGCCTCGGCCTTCAGTGGCGGCATGCCGGTGGCTGCGAGTTTTTCCCGCTCGGCGATGGCGCGGCAAAGCAATATGGCCACGCCATTGGTGGGGATTTTTGCCGCGGGGTTGATGCTGGCGGCAGTGCTTGGTTTGGCCCCAGTACTACAGCACCTGCCGCAGGCGGTATTGGCCGCGAGCATTCTGGTCGCGGTGCTTGGCCTGGTGGATGTGCCGACCTTGCGCCACACCTGGCGCTACTCCAAGGCGGAGGGCAGCGCGCAGTTGGCCACTTTTTTTGGTGTGCTGCTGCAAGGCGTTGAGGCCGGCATCATGCTTGGCGTCGTGCTGTCGCTGGTGTTGTTTCTCTGGCGCACCAGCCGGCCGCATATGGCGGTGGTAGGGCAGGTGCCGGGCAGTCAGCATTTTCGCAATATTCAGCGTTATAAAACCGTGCAGAGCCCCAGCGTGCTGTCGTTGCGGGTGGATGAAAGCCTGTATTTCCCCAATGCCCGTTACCTGGAAGCGCGCATCGGTGAGCTGATTGCGGTGAGCCCTGAAGTACGCCATCTGGTGCTGATGTGCTCGGGGGTCAACCAGATTGATGCCAGTGCTCTGGATGCCCTGGAGGCGATTGCCGAGCAGCTGCGCAGTGCCGAGGTACAACTGCACCTGTCCGAAGTCAAAGGGCCGGTGATGGACCGCTTGCAGCGCTCGGACTTCCTGCAAAGCTTTGGCGGCCAGGTGTTTCTCAGCCAGTACCACGCGCTGTGCACGCTGGACCCGGTGTGCGCGGTGCGCGCACTGACGCCGGAGTAGCCGGGGTTTAGAGCAGCAGGACGGTGGCCAGGCCAAGGAAGGCGAAGAAGCCGACCACATCGGTCACCGTGGTCAGAATCACGCTGCCGGCCAGGGCCGGGTCGATGCCCATACGGTCCAGCACCAGCGGTATGGCCCAGCCCGCCAGGGCGGCGCACAGCAGGTTGAGTAGAATCGCCGCGCCCAGCACCGCGCCGATCCCCCAGTTGCCGAACCACCACACGGCAAGCAGAGCGATGACCACCGACCACAACATGCCGTTGAGTATCGAGATGCCCAGCTCGCGGTTGAGCAGAATGTGGATATTACCTTTCTGCACTTGGCCCAGGGCCAGGCCACGGATCACCAGCGTCAAGGTCTGACTGCCGGCGATGCCGCCCATGCTGGCGACAATCGGCATCAACACGGCCAGGGCCACCAGTTGCTCAAGGGTGGCCTGAAACAGACCAATCACCCAGGCAGCACTGAAGGCGGTGAGCAGGTTGATGCCCAGCCACACCGCGCGGCGGCGTGAACTGACCAGCACGGGGGCGAAGATGTCGGCTTCATCGTTCAAACCGGCCATGTGCATCAGGGCGCGGTCGGAGTCTTCGCGGATCAGGTCGATCACATCATCCACGGTGATGCGCCCGAGCAATCGGTTGTGTTCATCGATCACCGGCGCGGAAAGCAGGTCGTGGTCCTGGAACAGTTGGGCCACTTCATTGCCGCTGGTGGTCACGGCGATGCCAGCGATGTCGTGATGCATCAGCTCGCTCACCCGCTGGTCGAGTTCGGCCGTGACCAGCTCGCTGAGGCGCAGGGCACCCTGGTAATGACCCTTACGGTCGACCACCATCAACAGGTCGGTTTGCGGCGGCAAGCGCTCCAGCAGGCGCAGGTAGCGCAGCACGGCGCTGGCGGTGACGTCGGCGCGCACCTGAATCGGGTCGGCGTTCATCAAGCCGCCGGCTGAGTCCTCTGGGTAGGACAGCATCGATTCGAGCTGTTGGCGTTGCGCGGTGCTGCTGGCGTGCAGTAACTGGTTGCCCAGTTCGGCAGGCAAGGCCTGGATCAGGTCGACGCGGTCATCCAGTTCAAGCTCGGCGGTGGCGGCGATCAGGTCTTCCGGGTCGAGTTCCAGGGCCAGCGCGGTGCGGATCTCGTCATGCAGGTAGGTGAGTACTTTGCCCGCCCGCTCGGTTTCCACCATGCTCCAGGCGCGATGACGCTCCTCGGGCGGCAGGGCTTCCAGCAAGCCGGCGACTTTGGCCGGGTGCATGCGGTGCAGCACCTTGCCCAGACGTTTCAGCTTGCCTTGAGCCAGCGCCTGGCGCACCGCTTCGAGCTGGCTGCTTGGGGCGTTGTCTGTCTCATCATGGGGCGACAGGCTGGACTCAGCCGAATCCCCGGCCAACTGCGCCCTCAGGCTGGGGCTCAGGTGAGGCAGGATGCGTTCTTCCAGCTCGTGCCCCGTCTGTTGCCAGAGCTTAAGACGCTGCTCGGTATCAAGCAGCTCCAGCAGTGCGGCAATCTTGCCGGGGTGCATGCGCGCGAGCAGTTTGCGCACGCGTTTGTTCTTGCCGCTGGCCAGCGCCTGGATGATGGCGTTGGTGTCCGTGCGGCTGTGTTGGGGCGCGTTATGACTGGAAGGCGGCGAGGGTGATTTCATGGGGGTGAGAATAACACTCGCGCTGTAGCGCAGGAATTTGCGTGTGCAGGGGCGCGTGCGTCACGTGTCGGGCGGCTGTTGGCAAACGCCCGGCACAGGCCGGGCGTTGGCGCTTAACCGTGCTGCGGTGCGGGTTGCTGTTGGGTGATGCAGTGGATATTGCCGCCACCCAGAAGAATCTCCCGGCCCGGCACCATCACCACGCGATGCTGCGGGAACAGGCGCTGGAGAATCTCCTGCGCTTCGGCATCCTTGGGGTCGTCAAAGCTGGGGGCGATGATGCCGCCGTTGACGATCAGGAAGTTAACGTAAGAGCCGGCCAGGCGGATCGAAGGGTCGCGCTCCTGGCTGCCAGCGACCAGGTCGACGCCCGCGCATTCTTCTTCGGTAGCATGCAACGGGCCGGGAATCGGCATTTTGTGCACAATCAACTGACGGCCCTTGGCATCGCGCGCGCTTTCCAGCACGCGCATGGCGGCCTGGCAGCGCGGGTAGTTGGGGTCGTTGGCGTCGTCGGTCCAGGCCAGCAGCACCTCGCCAGGGCGCACGTAGCAACAGAAGTTGTCGACGTGGCCGTCGGTCTCGTCATTGAACAGGCCGTCTGGTAGCCAGATCACCGTGTCGATGGCCAGGTGGTCGGCCAGATACTGCTCAATCTGCTCGCGGTTCAGATGCGGGTTGCGGTTCGGGTTGAGCAGGCATTCCTCGGTGGTGATCAGGGTGCCTTCACCGTCGACGTGGATCGAGCCGCCTTCGAGGATCAGCTCGTCGGTGCGGTAGCGCTGCTGGCCTTCGATTTGCAGAATCTTGCGTGCCACCTGATCGTCGCGCACCCAGTTGGCGTACAGGCCGCCATTCAGGCCACCCCAGGCGTTGAACGCCCAGTCCACCCCGCGCACTTCGCCGCTGTTATTAGTGACAAAAGTCGGGCCGGTGTCGCGCACCCAGGCGTCGTCGGTGCTGATTTCCACTACGCGAATATTGGCGTGGGCCAGGCGCTCGCAGGCGTTTTCGTACTGCCCGGCGGAGGCGCACACGGTCACCGGTTCGAATTCGGCAATCGCCCTGGCCACGGCGCTAAAGGCCGCTTGCGCCGGTTTGCCGCCCAGGCGCCAGTTATCCGGGCGCTCGGGCCAGACCATCCAGGTTTGGCTGTGGGGTTCCCACTCGGCAGGCATGCGGAAACCGTCGGCGCGTGGGGTGCTGTTCAGGGTTGTCATTGGTTCACCAAAACATTGAGCGAAATCGGATGGGGGTAGCATAGCGCTAGCCATCGTGGGCAATGATGGGTATCGCGCCTGCGCGGCTCAACCCATCCTACAGAGTGGTCTTAGTCGCCGGCCAGATGACCGTCGAGGGTCTTCAGCGGCCCGTACAGGTTGGGGCGGCGGTCACGGAAGCTGCCCCATGCACTGCGGGTATGCTCCAGTTGATCCAGGTCGAAGCTGTGCGTCAGCACTGCCTCCTCGGTTTGGTTGGCTTCTTGCACCTTGGCGCCGAACTGGTCGGCAATAAACGACGAGCCATAGAAGGTGATGTGCGAGTCGCACTGGTCCTCGCGGCCGATGCGGTTGCTGGCGATCAGCGGCATCAGGTTGGCCCCGGCATGGCCTTGCTGCACGCGCTGCCAATGCTCGCGTGAGCTGATGCTCGGGTCATGCGGCTCGCTGCCGATGGCCGTCGGGTAGAACAGGATTTCCGCGCCGAGCAGCGCCATGCTGCGCGCGCACTCGGGGAACCACTGGTCCCAGCAGATGCCCACGCCGATCTTGGCGTAGCGGGTATTCCACACCTTGAAGCCGCTGTCGCCCGGGTTGAAGTAGTACTTCTCGTGGTAGCCCGGGCCGTCCGGGATATGGCTTTTCCGATAAATCCCGAGGTTACTGCCGTCGGCATCGATAATCGCGATGCTGTTAAAGCGCGCACGCCCGGCCAGCTCGAAGAAGCTGATCGGCAGCACCACCTGCAACTCTTTGGCGACTTTCTGGAAATGCAGGATGGCTGGGTTGCTCTCGGCCGGGGTGGCCAGTTGCAGGTAGTCCGGGTTGGGCTTTTGGCAGAAATACGGGGTTTCGAACAGCTCCTGTAGCAGGATGATCTGCGCCCCTTTGGCGGCGGCTTGGCGTACCAGCTTCTCGGCCTGGGCAATATTCGTAGCAGCGTCCCAGGAGCAGGCCATCTGGGTGGCGGCGACGGTAACGATACGGGGCATGATTGGGCACCTCAGGAGGAAGTAGGCCGGTCATCTGGCGCTAACGGGGCGGGTGATGGCGGCATATTAGGATGAATGGCCTATTTATATCCGATAAAAATCGGCTTTAAAAGTATGTTTAGGCTTTTTGTGTGCAATTAACTCGATTTATTATCGAATAAAAATCGAGTTAATTCGATGGCGTATGCCCCTGATGGCTTTTTTTGAGACGAAACAGTGCTCACGCAGGCATAGGCGCTATGGGCTATGGGCTATGGGCTATGGGCTATGGGCTATGAGGTGTGCGGGTGGGGTGTCGCGAAGAGGTTCAGGCGCTGTGACGTTTGTGTAGCTCGAATTGCTCGTGGCCGTCATCCCAGCCGGCTTCCCAAGCGGCAACCAACACATCGGCGGCGAGCGCGCGGGGGATGTTGGTTTGCCCGGTTAGCCCGGCCATGTAGCCCTGCTGGTAAGCCTTGTTGAGGCTTTCCAGGCTCCAGTGCTGGTCATCTTCCGTGTTGAGGTCGGCGCAGGCCATGGCGGCAGCTCGCAGTTAATTCACCTGTGCAATGCTAGCCGCGCAGGCCGGGCGAGACTGCGCCGCCGATCCCGCTTTTGCCACCGCTGGCAGTTTATGTGATGCAGTTGGCAAAGCGCCGGCTGGATTAAGCCGGCGCTGGCCTGAGCCTTAGGGCAGCTGCTGTTTAAACCGCCGGAGCGAGGATGCTGGCCTGGTAGGCCGCGGCAAAGCTGTCGAAGTCGCCGTCTTCCTGGGCTTCCAGCTCGGCCTGGGATTGCAGTGACTGAGCAGCACGGGCTTCGAAGGCCGCCTGTTGCTCGGCGCTTAATGGCTGGCTACGGAAGTACTCGGCGTGCAGTTTGCTCTGACGCATGGCGAACTCGCTGAAACTCAGGCCCTGTTGCAACTGCGCGAGCACTTGCGCGGACGGCGTCAGGCTGGGGTCGACGACCTTGGCCTGCTGTGCCTGCAAGGCTTGCTGGTGGGCGTTGCCGCCCTGGTTCTGGTCGAGCAACTCGGCCAGTGGCAGGATCTGCTCGAGTAGCTCGCTGGCCCAAGTCTGCAGCGCCACCGGCTGAGCATCGCGCTGCAGTTGCAGGCCCGGACGACGACCTTCCTTGACAACGCTGAGGAAGTTATCGGTGCAGGTATGGCACTCAACGCTCTCCAGCAGCGGGCTGTCCTGCATGGCACAGAACAGCAGGAAAGCATCGAGAAAGCGCGACTCGGTCAGGTCGATGCCCACTGGCAGGAACGGATTGATGTCCAGGCAGCGCACTTCAACATACTGCACGCCACGGGCCATCAGCGCCTGGATAGGGCGCTCACCGCTGTCGGTTACGCGCTTGGGGCGAATGTTCGAGTAGTACTCATTTTCAATCTGCAGGATGTGCGTGTTCAGCTGCAGCCACTCGCCATCTTTTTTCGCGCCGATATCGACATAGGGCGGGTAAGGCGTGCCCACAGCCAGGCGCAGGCTGTCGGTGTAGCTCTGCAGGTCGTTGTAGCAGGGGGTCAAATCAGCCTGGGCATTGCTCTGGTAGCCCAAGTCGCTCATGCGCAAGCTGGTGGCGTAGGGCAGGTAAAGCGTCTCGGCGTCGAGCTCTTCAAGCTGATGCGGATTACCGCGCATAAAACTTTTATGCAGTGCCGGCGAGGCACCGAATAGGTACATTAATAGCCAGCTGTAGCGGCGGAAGTTGCGGATCAAGGCGATATAACGCGCCGATTGGTAATCGCGTGCGCTGCTGCTGTCACCCTCAGCTTGCTGTTGCAGCTGCCACAGCGCGTCCGGCAGGGAAAAGTTGTAATGGATGCCGGCGATGCATTGCATGGTCTTGCCGTAACGCAGCGCCAAACCCTTGCGGTAGACGTACTTGAGCTCGCCGATATGCGAGCTGCCGTAGCGCGCGATAGGGATTGTCTCTTCGTCCGGCAGCGCGCACGGCATCGACGGGCTCCACAGGTATTCGCCGTCGAGCTTGCTGTAGGCGAAACGGTGAATCTGCTCAAGCTCAGCCAGGGTCGCTGCCGGATCAGCCACGGCCGGGGTGATGAACTCCAGCAGCGATTCGGAATAATCGGTGGTGATCTGCGCGTGCGTCAGCGCCGAGCCGAGGGTTGTCGGGTGCGGGGTCAGGGCGAGCTGAGCGTCGCTGTCGACGCGCAGGCATTCGCGCTCGATACCGTGCAGGCACTGGGACAGCAGGGAGAGGTTGGCCGGCTCAGCCAGGAGGGTCATGCGGCGGGAAAGAAGGTCGCTCAAGGTGTTTTCCTAGCAGGCAGGCGCCGAAAATGTGAGGCAATTTGCACAATATGGGGTGCGTGGCGGCACTCTTCAAGTGGTGAGAGTGTACCCGCAGTGTCCTTGAATGGATTGGCCAGAGGCGTCATTCGCCACCGGCCACAGGTTACCGTTCTGCGGATTATAGCTGCGGCTAACCGCAGCTATGCATCTTGTCGCGGCGGCTCAGAGGCAGGCGAAGGTGCCTTGCGCCTTGGCGATCAATTTGTCTTCCTGCCATACCTCGGCTTCGACCACCTGGGTGCGGCGCCCGGCGTGCAGCACTTTGGCGTGGCACAGCACGCTACCTTCAGCAACCGGGCGAATGTAGTTGACCTTGCACTCCAGGGTGACACTGCTCGGGCCTCCATCCCCAAGGCTGTGGCTGGCCTGACCCATGGCGGTGTCAATCAGCGAGAACAGCGCACCGCCATGCAGCTTGCCGTGTAAGTTGCGCAGCTCGTCAGTGAGGGTCAGGCGCACACGTGCCTCGCCGCCGCCGACCTGCAGAATATTCAGGCCGAGCAGGCGGGAAAAGGCGCTGCTGGCGCCGGCAGAGCTTGAGTCACTCATTTTTTCAACTGCTTGGCATTGGCAAACAGCGCGGCCATACCGCCGCTGGCGGGTGCGGGTTTGTCCTGGCTGGAGTGGCGCTCCGTACGCGGCGTGTTGCCGCCCGGTTTGCCGTTGCCACGTGAGCCGCCGCGGGGGCCTTCGACCTTCTCGCCTGGGGTGTCGCCCATGCGCATGGACAGGGCGATGCGGTTGCGCGGGATGTCCACTTCCATGACCTTGACCTTGACCACGTCGCCGGCCTTGACCGCCTCGTGCGGGTCTTTGATGAATTTCTCCGACAGTGCGCTGATGTGCACCAGGCCGTCCTGATGCACGCCGATGTCGACGAAGGCACCGAAGTTGGTCACGTTGGTCACCACGCCTTCGAGCATCATTCCGAGCTTAAGGTCGTTAAGGGTTTCCACGCCTTCCTGGAACTCGGCGGTCTTGAACTCCGGGCGCGGGTCGCGGCCGGGTTTTTCCAGCTCACTCAAAATGTCGCCGATGGTCACCAGGCCGAACTTGTCGTCGGTGAACTGCTTGGGGTCGAGGCGCTTGAGAAAACCCGAGTCGCCGATCAGCGAGCGGATATCGCGGCCGGTATCGGCGGCGATGCGCTGCACCAGCGGGTAGGTCTCCGGGTGCACGGCGGAGGCATCCAGCGGGTTGCTGCCGTTCATTACGCGCAGGAAGCCCGCGGCCTGCTCGAAGGTTTTGTCACCCAGGCGCGGCACCTTGAGCAGCTCGGCGCGGCTGTTAAACGCGCCGTTGGCGTCGCGGAAGGCGACGATATTCTGCGCCAGCGTGGTGTTGAGGCCGGAGATACGTGCGAGCAAAGCGGCGGAGGCGGTGTTCACATCGACGCCGACGGCGTTTACGCAGTCCTCGACCACGGCGTCCAGGCTGCGCGCCAGCTTGAGCTGCGACACGTCGTGCTGATACTGGCCGACCCCGATGGATTTCGGGTCGATTTTCACCAGTTCGGCCAGCGGGTCCTGCAGGCGGCGGGCAATGGACACGGCGCCGCGCAGCGACACGTCCATGTCCGGAAATTCTTTGGCGGCCAACTCGGACGCCGAGTACACCGAGGCACCGGCCTCAGACACCATGACTTTGGTCAAATTCAGCCCAGGCAGTTTTTTGATCAGCTCGGCCGCCAGTTTGTCGGTCTCGCGGCTGGCGGTGCCATTGCCGATCGAGATCAGGTCGACGGCGTGTTTGGCGCACAGCTTGGCGAGGATCGCCAGGGTGCCGTCCCAGTCATTGCGCGGGGCGTGTGGGTAAACGGTGCTGGTTTCCAGCACTTTGCCGGTGGCGTCGACCACCGCCACTTTGCAACCGGTACGCAGGCCCGGGTCGAGTGCCAGGGTGGCGCGCGGCCCCGCCGGGGCGGCCAGCAGCAGGTCGTGCAGGTTGCGCGCAAAGACGTTGATCGCTTCGTCTTCCGCGCCTTCACGCAGCTCACCGAACAGGTCGGTTTCCAGGTGGGTGTAAAGTTTGACCTTCCAGGTCCAGCGCACCACTTCGCCGAGCCATTTGTCCGCAGCGCGGCCGCGAGCGGAAATGCCGAAGCGCTCGCCGATCATGCCCTCGCAGGGGTGCATGGCACCGGGGGTGTCATCGCCGACCTTGAGGCTGGCGCTGAGAATGCCTTCGTTGCGACCACGGAAAATCGCCAGCGCACGGTGCGAGGGCGCGCCCTTGAATTTTTCGTCGTGCTCAAAGTAATCGCGGAACTTGGCGCCTTCGTTTTCTTTGCCGGGGATCACGCGGGCGCTGAGGATGGCATGGTCTTTCAGGTAGCTGCGCAGGCTGGCCAACAGGTTGGCGTCCTCGGCGAAGCGTTCCATAAGGATGTACTTGGCGCCTTCGAGCACGGCCTTGATATCGGCAAAGCCTTTTTCCGCGTCGATAAAGCGCTCGGCTTCGGTTTCCGGAGTTAGGGTTGGGTCATTGAACAGCGCGTCGGCCAGTTCACCGAGGCCGGCTTCCAGGGCGATCTGGCCCTTGGTGCGGCGCTTCTGCTTGAACGGCAGGTACAAGTCTTCCAGGCGGGTCTTGGTTTCGGCCAGGTTGATTTCGCGGGCAAGCTCAGGCGTCAGCTTGCCCTGTTCCTCGATGCTGGCGAGGATGCTGGCGCGGCGGTCGTCGAGTTCGCGCAGGTAGCGCAGGCGCTCTTCGAGGTTACGCAGTTGCGTGTCATCCAGGCTGCCGGTGACCTCTTTGCGGTAGCGCGCGATAAACGGCACGGTTGAGCCTTCATCGAGCAGCGCCACGGCGGCGGCGACCTGTTGCGGGCGTACGCCCAGTTCTTCGGCGATGCGGTTGTTGATGCTGAGCATATAAAAAGCTACCCACACGGATACGAAAAACCGGCCACGCAGACCACGGGCCAGACACGAAAGCCGCGCATTATAAACACTGCCCGCCAGTGCACCGGGAACCATGCGGGGAAAAATCTGCTAACAATGGCCTGCACGTCGGCTGCGGCTCCTGAGCCATAATGCTGGCAATTGCACACTGCCAGCGCGTCCGCGCCCGGCGGATGCCTGGTCAAGGAGCCCTGAATGAGCAGCACTGCACTTCCTGTTGAAGGCGAAAAAATCCTTATCGTCGACGACGACGCCCGCCTGCGCCGCTTGCTTGAGCGCTTCTTTGACGAGCAGGGCTACCGCGTGCGCGCTGTGGAAAACGTCGAGCAGATGGACCGCCTGCTGTCGCGTGAACTGTTCAACTTGGTGGTGCTGGATCTGATGCTGCCGGGCGAGGATGGCATGTCCGCCTGCCGCCGCCTGCGCGAAGCAAACAATCAGGTGCCGATCATCATGCTCACCGCCAAGGGCGATGAAGCCAGCCGCATTCAGGGCTTGGAGATCGGCGCCGACGATTACCTAGCCAAGCCGTTCAATCCGCGCGAGTTGCTGGCGCGCATCAAGGCTGTGCTACGCCGCCAGGCGCCGGTGGTGCCGGGTGCGCCGGGCAGCGAAGATGAAAGCGTGAGCTTCGGTGAGTACGAACTGTCCCTGGCCACCCGCGAGCTGAAGAAGGGTGACGAGGTTCACATGCTCACCACCGGTGAGTTCGCCGTGCTCAAGGCCCTGGTGCAGCACGCCCGCGAGCCGCTAACCCGCGACAAGTTGATGAACCTGGCCCGTGGCCGCGAGTGGGATGCGCTGGAGCGCTCCATCGATGTGCAGATCTCGCGGCTGCGCCGGCTGATCGAGCCAGATCCGTCCAAGCCGCGCTATATCCAGACGGTCTGGGGGGTGGGTTATGTGTTCGTGCCGGACGGTAATAAATAACAGGCCGCTGAAAAACTACCTACGTTGCCGATACGGCGTTAAAAACAGGCTCGGAATGCTCATTTACAGCTCGTAAACTTCGCTTCCTCGCCTGTTTTTGCCTTGCCTCGGCTGCCTCGCCTACATTTTTCAACGGCCTGATAACCTGCCATGAAAACCCCGCTGTGGTTCCCGCAAAGCTTCTTCGCCCGCACCTTGTGGCTGGTGTTGGTGGTCGTGCTGTTCTCCAAGGCGCTGACCCTGGTTTATCTGATGATGAACGAGG
>JAWWDH010000046.1:0-13451 GCA_033720015.1 Pseudomonas sp. | reverse complement strand
CCTGGATCTGGCCGCCGCGCTGGAAGCCAAGGGTTACAAGGCTGCTGCCCTGAACGGTGACATCGCGCAGAACCAGCGTGAGCGGGTTATCGAGTCGTTGAAGGATGGCCGTCTGGACATCGTCATTGCCACCGACGTTGCCGCTCGCGGCCTTGACGTGCCGCGCATCACCCACGTGATGAACGTGGACATGCCGTACGACCCAGAGTCTTACGTACACCGTATTGGTCGTACTGGCCGTGCCGGTCGTACCGGTCGCGCGCTGCTGCTGGTCACCCCGCGTGAGCGCCGCATGCTGCAAGTGATCGAGCGTGTTACCGGTCAAAAAGTCGGTGAGGTCAAACTGCCGGACGCCCAGCAAGTACTGGATGCGCGCATCAAGAAGCTGACCAACAGCCTGGCGCCGCTGGTGGCGGATGCTGAAGCCAGCCACGGTGAGCTGCTGGATCGTCTGACTGCTGACATTGGTTGCACCCCGCGTGCGTTGGCTGCAGCCCTGCTGCGCAAGGCCACCAATGGCCAGGCACTGACCCTGGCTGAAGTTCAGCGTGATCAGCCGCTGGTACCTGGTAGCGGTGGTGCTCCGCGTGAGCGTAGCGAGCGCAATGACCGTCCTGAGCGTGAAGGTGGCCGTGAGCGTCGTGCTCCGGTGCCGCTGGGAGAAGGCCGTGCGCGTTGCCGCACCGCCTTGGGCGCGCGTGATGGTATCGCCGCGAAGAACCTGCTCGGCGCGATCCTTAACGAAGGCGGTCTGGCCCGCGAAGATATCGGGCGCATTCAGGTGCGTGAGAGCTTTAGCCTGGTCGAATTGCCGGAAGAAGGTCTCGATCGTCTGCTGGGTAAGCTGAAAGACACCCGCGTCGGTGGTAAGCCGCTCAAGCTGCGTCGTTATCGCGAAGATTGATCCTTCGCTGAATAAAACAGCCCCGCCTCGTGCGGGGCTTTTTTATGTCTGCTGTTTGCCGGCTGGGGCTCAGCTGAAGCTGTAAATATCCATCCCCAGGGCGCCTAGGGTGAAGCCGCTGTGTTCGATCTTGAACTGCCCACCGGCAGCCTCGGCAAAGAACAGTGGTAGCAGGTGCTCGTCGCTGGGGTGGTTGCGCGCTGCATGCGGCGCTTGTCGGCGATAGTCTTGCAAGGCCGCGTGATCCTGCTGACTCAGCTTGTCGACCATCCAGTCGCGGAAGGCTTGGGCCCAGGGTTCGATGCTCTCTGGGCCCGCTTGCCAATCCAGTTCGCCGAGGTTGTGGGTGATGCTGCCTGAGCCGATCAGCAGCACGCCTTGCTCGCGCAAGCTGGTCAGAGCCTGGCCGATTTGGCGCTGCAGTGCCGGACCCTGCTGGCTGGGTAGGGAAACCTGTACCACCGGTATATCAGCTTGCGGGTACATCAATCGCAGTGGCACCCAGGCGCCGTGATCCAGCGGCCGCTCGGCATCCAGTTGTGCAGGCAGGCCAGCCTGAGCCAGCAAGTGCACGACTGCGCCTGCTAGCTGGGGATCGCCAGGGGCAGGGTATTGCAGCTGATAGAGTTCAGGCGGGAAGCCATGGAAGTCATGCCAGGTGTCCGGTTTGCCAGCGCTGCCGATCCGCAGTTCGCGGCTTTCCCAGTGGGCCGACACCAGCACAATTGCACGCGGCTTGGGCAGTTGCTTAGCCAGGCGGGCGAGGGCTGCTCCGCTGGCGCCGGGTTGCAGGGCGAGCATGGGTGAACCGTGGGAGATAAACAGGCTGGGTAATAACATGGCGAGCTCCTGAGCGATTACCAGCATCTTCTATCAGTCAGCTGGTGCATAAAAGCGCAATTGCCCCGGTGTTTTTATCGTCTGCTTAGATGGGTTACGTGTGGGTCGAATCTTTTGACCTTGTTGGCTGCTTTGCGGCAGGATCCTCATCTGAATATTTACAGGAGTCGTTATGCACGCAGAGTTCTGGCAGGCGCGTTGGTCGCGCAGTGAAATCGGCTTCCACAGCTCCGAGGTCAATCCTTACCTGCAACGTTACTGGTCGACACTGGAGCTGGCTCAGGGTGCGCACGTGTTGGTGCCGTTGTGCGGTAAGAGCCTGGATATGGCCTGGCTGGCTGGGCAGGGCTATCAGGTGATCGGTATTGAGTTGGCGCAGCGCGCCGTGGAAGACTTTTTTGCTGAGCATGGGCTTGAGCCGCAGATCAGTCAGGATGGCGTGTTCCAGGTGTACCGAGCCGGTGCTGTGACTATTTACTGTGGGGATTTGTTCGCCTTGGAGCCTCGGCATGTGGCGCAGTGCAGCGCGCTGTATGACCGTGCCGCCTTGATTGCCCTGCCCGAAGCCATGCGTGAGCGCTATGTCGCTCACTTGGCTGAGCTGCTGCCGGGTTCTACCCAGGCGTTATTAGTCGCGCTTGACTACGATCAGGGGCAAATGGACGGGCCGCCTTTTGCGGTGAATGAAGCGCAAGTGCAGCGTTTGCTCGCCAGGCATTGGCAGATTGAGCTGTTGGAAGACAGTGATGTGCTGGGGCAGAACTGGAGGTTTTTGCAGCGTGGGCTCAGCCGTTTGGATGAGCGTGTGTATCGACTGCAGCGTCAATAAATCATTGTGCTTGCTCTAGCGTTAAGCCGTCTGCTGACGGCTTAACACGTTGTGTTGGCGGCTTGTCGGGTCATACCGCCTCGAGGGCGATTTTCTCGAATACCTCCGGCGTTAGCGCCGCCAAGCCATAGTTGTCGAGCACCTCGCGAGGATGTTGCTCGCCGGGAAAGCTACTGTCGATCATGCTCAGAAGTTGCAGGCCGCGGTCGGTCAGCACAAAGTTTTCACCGTTACCGCCTTGGCTCTCCGGGCGCGTGGCAATAAACCCAGCCTTGAGCAATTGAGCTTCGTATTTTGTGGCTTGGGCCTTGAGCGCATCCAGATCATCGACAGGATGCCCGGCTTGGCCCGCTTCGGCGGCTAATTCTTCGGCATAGGCGCGTGGGGCAAAGCGCTCATCGGCAGTGTTTTGCACTTCATGCAGCAAGCGTTCGATAAGATCCCAGTCGTATTTCATGTGAGTATCTCCCGTTATCGTTGAACTCGGTGCCTGTCCGAGAGCTAATCAATCTTTGGGTTTAACCTTCTTAAAATCCGACTCGGGGTGGTGGCTTAAGTTCGCTTAGTGCCCACGGCCCGCAGCTGAGGATGTTTGCGCGGGTTAATAAAAAATGGCGACCCGAGGGTCGCCATTTTTATAGTTTGTGTTTGGCTTAGCCGCGCTGACGCAGGGCTTCGATGCGCTGCTCCAGCGGCGGATGAGTCATCAGTAGGCCAGCCAAGCCGTTTTTCAGGCCGCCGTTAATGCCGAAGGCCATCATGCTGTTGGGCATGTGCACCGGTACTTCCTGTTCGGCGCGCAGGCGCTGCAGGGCGGCGATCATCGCGCCAGTGCCGGCCAGGCGGGCACCGGCTTCGTCGGCCTTGAATTCGCGCTTACGCGAGAACCACATGACGATGATGCTGGCCAGAATGCCGAGTACCAATTCAGCAAAGATGGTGGCGACGAAGTAACCAATGCCTGGGCCGTCTTCGTTTTTCAGGATGACCTTATCGACGAAGTTGCCGAAGATCCGCGCGAAGAACATCACGAAGGTGTTCACCACGCCCTGAATCAGCGCCAGGGTGACCATGTCGCCATTGGCCACGTGGCCGATTTCGTGGGCCAGAACGGCTTTTACTTCGTCGGGCGAGAAACGCTCCAGCAGGCCTTGGCTGACTGCAACCAGAGCATCGTTCTTGTTCCAGCCGGTGGCGAAGGCGTTGGACTCGTACGCCGGGAAGATACCCACTTCCGGCATCTTGATTCCGGCTTCGCGGGACAGTTCTTCCACGGTCTGCAGCAGCCACTGCTCGTGGCGGGTGCGCGGTTGGGTGATGATTTCGGTCTTGGTGCTCATCTTCGCCATCCACTTGGACAGCAGAAGCGAGATCAGCGAGCCGGCGAAACCGAACACGGCGCAGAAAACCAGCAGGCTGCCATAGTTCTGGCCGGTAAAGCGGTCAACCCCAAGTAACTTCAGGGTGATGCTGGCGATGATCAACACCGCAATGTTGGTGGCCAGGAACAGCATAATGCGCATCATGGTGTATTGAGACTCCTCAAGGGGAATAGCTATCAGGCCGCTGTACAACCATGTGTTGGCTGCTTCGCCTGGTTGTGCAACGGCCTGCTGTTAGTTATGTCGGCTATATAAGGGCGCGCCCCCCGGCACTTCAACCCGGCGACTATTTCAAACTATGTCGTTTGTGCCATTGAGGCTGCTTTCGAACAGCAGACGGGTGAGGCGGGCGACGCGTTCGCCGTGCCGTTGCCCCAGCGCTTCACGCAGTTGGAACGCCAGGGTGGCATGGACGCGGCGCACGCTGGGCGGCAGCGCATCGCCTTCACGCAAGGCGTGGGGCACGCCGCGAGTCAGGCGTAGAAAGCCTTTCTCGGTGAGCACGGCCTGGTCCAAGGCGTCATAGCCAATGGTGGTGTCGAAGCGGATGTAGCCTTCCTCGGCCAGCCACAACAGCGCGCCCAGGCAGCTTTGGTGGCGTGGCGTGGGCAGGCCGAATTCGTCAGGCTCTTCACGGCCGATCAGGTCTTCCACATACAGCGCGGCTTTGCTGGGAAACGCCTGGTACAGGGTCAGCATGCCGGCGGCGGCGTCCTTGTAAAAGTCGTCGATCTGCAGGTCCATGGGTTTACTGCTGGTAAGTTTTGAGGAAGCTACCAATCCGACCGATGGCCATTTCCAGCTCATCCACGCGCGGCAGGGTGACCACGCGGAAGTGATCCGGCCATGGCCAATTGAAGGCGGTGCCTTGCACGATCAAGAGTTTTTCCGAAAGCAGCAGGTCGAGGACGAATTTCTCGTCGTTGTGGATCGGGCAGATTTTCGGATCAATCTTCGGGAAGGCATACAGCGCGCCCATGGGTTTGACGCAGCTAACGCCTGGAATGTCGTTGAGCAGCTCCCAGGTGCGGTTGCGTTGCTCCAGCAGGCGGCCTTGTGGTAACACCAGGTCATTGATGCTCTGGTAGCCGCCGAGTGCGGTCTGGATCGCGTGTTGGCTCGGCACGTTGGCGCACAGGCGCATGTTGGCGAGGATGTCGATGCCTTCGATATAGCTCTGTGCGCGGTGTTTGGGCCCGGAAATGGCGACCCAGCCGGAGCGAAAGCCCGCTACACGGTAGGACTTGGACAGGCCGTTGAAGGTCAGGCAGAGCACGTCCGGGGCCAGTGAGGCGGTGCAGATGTGCTGGGCTTCGTCGTAGAGGATCTTGTCGTAGATCTCGTCGGAGAACAGCACCAGATTGTGCTGGCGTGCCAGTTCGACGATGTCCATCAGCACTTCTTTGGAGTACACCGCGCCGGTCGGGTTGTTCGGGTTGATCAGCACCAGCGCTTTAGTGTTCGGGGTGATCTTGGCCTTCATGTCGGCGATATCGGGGAACCAGCCGGCCTGCTCATCGCACAGGTAATGCACCGGCTTGCCGCCAGCCAGGGCGACTGCGGCGGTCCACAGCGGGTAGTCCGGAGCCGGGATCAGCACTTCATCGCCGTTATTGAGCAGCGCCTGCATGGCCATCACGATCAGCTCGGAGACGCCGTTGCCGAGGTAGATGTCCTCAATGCCAACGCCTTCTACCTGCTTCTGCTGGTAGTACTGCATCACCGCCTTGCGCGCACTGAACAGGCCCTTGGAGTCGCTGTAGCCTTGTGCGGTCGGCAGGTTGCGGATCACGTCCTGCAAGATTTCCTCAGGCGCTTCGATACCGTAGGGCGCCGGGTTGCCAATGTTCAGCTTGAGGATGCGATGGCCTTCCTCTTCCAAGCGTTTGGCGTGCTTGAGCACCGGCCCGCGGATGTCGTAGCAGACGTTGGCGAGCTTGTTCGATTTGCTGAACTGCATGTAAGTGATCCCGAATGGTGAAGCGCCGTTGAATTACCCTGCAAAAAAGCGGCCGTATGACGCGCCTTGGCAGGTTGTAATGCCGGTGACAGACTGGGGGCGAATGATACGTGGCAGCCCGACCTTGGCAAAGGTACTGGTCGGGCTTTTTTGTGCACAGCGCATCCATGTGCTTCACCCCTTCGGGGCTTACGCGCAAAGAACGCTGCCGGCGTTTTTGTGGCGTGCCATCCATGGTCGTCACCCTGTGGGTCGTAGTTGTGCGCCGTTAAAAATCGCTTCTGGCGATTTTCTATTGAGGATTTTGTTTATGAACAAGTTAGATAAACCCCTGGATGCCTGGCGTGAAGAGCTTTCCGAGGAGCAGTTCCATGTGTGTCGCCTCGGTGGTACCGAGCGCGCTTTTAGCGGTCAGTACCATGACAGCAAAGTGCAGGGGGTTTATCACTGCGCCTGCTGCCAGGCGGAGCTGTTCGACTCCGATGCCAAGTTTGACTCCGGCAGTGGCTGGCCCAGCTATTTTCAGCCGGTCAGCAGTGAAGCCATCACCAGCCTGGATGATTTCAATCACGGCATGCACCGCATCGAGGTCAAGTGTGCCCAGTGTGACGCCCACCTTGGGCATGTGTTCCCCGATGGCCCAGCGCCGACAGGCTTGCGTTACTGCATCAATTCGGCATCGCTCAAACTGGTGGCGAAAACCGGCGAGTGACACACGTAGTCAGGTGATGGCGCTGTGATCGGTTATCACAGCCATTTATTAGCGATCAATTAGATTGCGTGCAATCTAATTGATCGCTATCTTGCTTGCATTGCCACTCACCAGGATGCGCCAACATGAGCAACACCCTTTTTGATATTCCCGTCACCACCATTAAAGGCGAGCAGAAGACCCTGGCCGATTTCGGCGGCAAGGCCGTGCTGGTGGTCAATACCGCCAGCAAGTGCGGCTTTACCCCGCAGTACAAGGGGCTGGAAAGCGTCTGGCAGCAGTACAAGGATCAGGGGCTGGTGGTGCTCGGCTTTCCCTGCAACCAGTTTGGCAAGCAGGAGCCGGGCGATGACGGCGCGATTTCTGAGTTCTGCGAGCTGAACTTTGGCGTGAGTTTTCCGCTGTTCAAAAAGGTCGACGTCAATGGCAGTGATGCCCATCCACTGTTCGTCAACCTGAAGAAGAGTGCTCCGGGCCTGCTCGGCAGCCAGGGCATTAAATGGAACTTCACCAAGTTTCTGTTGAGTGCTGACGGCCAGGTGATCAAGCGTTTCGCCCCGACCACCAAGCCTGAAGACCTGACTGCCGAGATCGAAGCGCTGCTGAAATGACCTCACTCAGCCTGCAAGCGGAGGAAGGACTGCAGCTGGACAACCAGCTGTGCTTCAAGCTTTACGCGGCCTCACGAGCGGTGATCCGCGCGTATAAACCGATGCTCGACCAGCTTGGCCTGACCTATCCGCAGTATCTGGCCATGTTGGTGCTGTGGGAGTGGCAGCAACAGCCGCCAGCGCAGCCGACGGTTAAGGCGCTGGGCGAGCGTTTGCTGCTGGATTCCGGCACGCTGACGCCCTTGCTCAAGCGCCTGGAGCAACAAGGTTTGTTGCAGCGTAAGCGCTCGGCCAAGGATGAGCGTGAGGTGCATTTGGCGTTAACGCCCGCCGGCTGCGCCTTGCGAGAGCAGGTGTTGCCACTGAAAAACCAGCTGCTCTGTGAGCGCGGTGTTGATTTGGATGCGGTCGCCACGTTACGCCGTCAGGTGGGCGTGCTGCTCGATCAGTTTGCCGCGCTTAACCACTGATCGAGCAGGGCTGCCAGTTCATCCTTGCGGAAGGGTTTGGCCAGGTAGTCATCCATACCTGCCGCGCGGCAACGCTCGCGCTCATCGGACAAGGCGTTGGCCGTCAGGGCGATGATCGGCAGCTCGGAGAACTCGGCTTTCTGGCGAATCCTGCGGGTGGTTTCATAGCCATCCATGACCGGCATGTTGCAGTCCATCAGGATCAGCTCGACCGTCTGGGTTTCCAGCAGGCTCAGGGCTTCTGCGCCATGATTGGCCAGCAGCACTTCGCAGCCCAGTTTCCCCAGCATGCCTTTGGCCACCAGTTGGTTGACCGGGTTGTCTTCGACTAGCAGTACGCGGGCCTGGCGGTTGCGTTGTGGCTCGCTGTGCTGTTCAGCGGCATGCGCTTCGCCTTGACCGAGGTGGCGCCGCATGGCCTGAAGCAGCGTCTGGCGCGACAAGGGGCGAGCCAGTTGCTCGATAGGTGAGAGTTCTTCCACCTGCTCGCTGCTGAGAAAATCGCCATAGGCGCTGACCAGCAGAATCGGCAGGTTGGAGAGTGCGCGCAGTTCATTCAGGCGCTGCGGGCAGTCACTGATCAGCAGGTCGGCATCAATCTTGGCCAGCGTCACATCGGCGTCGAGGCGCTGATATTCCAGGCCCCAGCTGGGCAGCAGGTTGGCCAGCTGTTCGCTAAGCCCTGAGCTGGCTGGGCTAAGCCCGAGAATGCGTCCGCGCAGTTGCGGCGGTTGGGCTGTGCCGCCCTTGCTGGGCAGCGGCAGATCGACACAGAACGTACTGCCAAAGCCTTCGCGTGTGTCGAGGCTGAGGTGGCCATGCATGGCTTCGCAGAGCCGCCGCGTCAGGGCCAGGCCCAGGCCGGTGCCGCCAAATTGACGGGTAATGCCAGCGCCTGCCTGGGCAAACGGATGGAAGATTCGTGCCTGGGCGTCTTCGGCGATGCCGATGCCAGTGTCACGCACAACGATTCGGACGCCATCAGCCTGGGCGCTGAGGCTAATGTCGACGCGACCGAAGCGGGTGAACTTCAGTGCGTTGGACAGCAGATTGCTGACGATCTGCCTGACCCGTGTCGGGTCGCCGAGTAGCTGGTTGGGCAGTAGTGGGTCGATCAGGCAGGTCAGTTCGACACCGGGTGCAGCGTTCTGCGACAGCAGGTTGGCGGTTTCTTCGACCAGGCTGCCGAGGTCAAAGGGGATGTGCTCCAGTTCCAGCTGGCCGGCCTCGAACTTGGACAGGTCGAGAATGTCGTTGAGCAGCTCGACCAGCACCTTGCCAGAGTCGTGGGCAATCGACAATTGCTGGCGTTGCTGGTTGTTCAGCGGTCCGTCCAGGGACAGCGCGAGCATACCCAGCAGGCCGTTGAGTGGGGTGCGAATTTCGTGGCTCATATTGGCCAGGAAAGCCGAGCGTGCCTGGGCCATGTCCAGTGCCGTGCGTTTGGCGGCTTCGAGCTCACTATTGGAGTCGAGCAGGCGGCTGTTGGCCGCTTCTAGCTGCTCGGTGCGCGCCGAGACCATGTCTTCCAGCTCGGCCAGGTAGCGGGTCAGGCGGGCTTCCGCGTGCTGGCGTTGTTCGATTTCGCTGGCGATGCTGGCCAGCTGACGATTGGTCACGTTGACCAGTACGCCGATTTCATCGCGTTCGTGGCCAGGCGGGTAGGGCAGTTTGCTGTGGTTGGAGCTGCGCAGGTCGCGCTCGCTGAGGGCGCGGATAAAGCCGGTTAGCGGCTTGGTCAGCATGAAATAGAACATCACCAGCAGAATCAGAGACAGCAACAGGCTGCGAGCGAAGCCAGTGAGCAGGGTCAGCAGTGAGCGGCGCAGGAAGTGGCTGCCAAATGCATAGGTGTCGACTTCAAGGCTCAGTTTGCCCAGCGCCTCAGCGGGTGAGTGGCTGACGAATAGGGCGGTCTCGAAGTGCCGGCGTGAGCCGAACATGAAGTCACTGAGTAGCCGGTAGCGGCTTTGCATGGCAGGTCGGCTGACGCTGGCGAGGGTCAGCTGATTGTTATCGATGATCTGTGCGCTGATTACGGCAGGTGAGCGCAGCAGGCCCAGTACCAGCTCTTGGGCCAGTTCGGCGTCGATGTTGTAGGCGATACGCGCCGCTGGGTTGTGGCTGATCTCCATCAGCGCATTAATCTCGCGGTCGATGGAGGCATCTTCACTGGCATAATCGATGCCCACTTGCAGCAAGCTGAGCGCCGTGCCGAGGATAAAGGCTACCAATACGGTCAAGCCGGCCTGTTTAAATGACAGGCGTTGGGTTAGCGCTATATCCATATGGGCTGGTTGTTCTCGTATTGAGTTGCCCGCCAAGCATAGCCCATCTGCTTCAGCGGGCGGCAGTGGTTGGCAGCTCGAAAACCCAGGAGTGTGTTGTGGATTCGCGGATAAGTGATTTTTTATTGCAGGCCGGGGCTGTGTTGGCTCGGTTGGAGCCGGTATTGCCGGCGCAGCGGCCCGTTATCGACTGGCAGCAGTGTTTGGCTGCACGTTGGCAGCACGATGGGCGCAGTGGCTTTCTAGCGCCACTCAAAGTCAGTCTAGATATAGGTTTGGATGACTTGATCGGGGTGGATCGCCAGCGAAGCCAGTTGGCGCGCAATACTCAGCAGTTTATTCAGGGGCTGCCGGCTAATCATGCCTTGCTCTGGGGCGCGCGCGGGACCGGAAAATCATCGTTGGTACGGGCGCTGTTGGCCGAGCATGCGGCGGCGGGGCTGCGTTTGATTGAGATTGAGCGCGATCACCTAGTTGACCTGCCGCGTATCGTCGAGCAACTGAGCGAGCTGCCGCAGCGGTTCGTGTTGTTTTGTGATGACCTGTCATTCGAGGCTGGTGAAGGCGATTACCGCATGCTGAAGACCGTGCTCGACGGCTCCCTGGAGCGTGCGCCGGATAATGTGCTGCTGTATGCCACCTCCAATCGGCGCCATCTGCTGTCGGAAAAGCACAGTGATAACGAAAACTGGCAGCGGGTGGATGGTGAGTTGCATCCCAATGAGGCTGTGGAGGATAAAATCGCGCTGTCTGACCGCTTCGGTCTGTGGCTGTCGTTCTACCCCTTTACTCAGGAGCACTTCCTCGACGTCGTGCGTCACTGGGTGGCGGTGCACGCCGAACAGGCTGGTCTGGCCTGGCAGTGGGATGAAGCGCTAGAAAAGGCGGCTATTCGCTGGGCTCTGGGCCGCGGCAACCGCAACGGCCGCTGTGCCTATCAATTTGCCCGTGACTGGGTCGGGCTGCAATTACTGGATAAGACTGATGATTGATTTACAACCAAGCGGGCAGGGACCTGATGACTATCCGTTTCTGCTGGCGCAGCTGCAGGCGTTGCTGGCGGGTGAGCGGGACTTTATTGCCAATGCGGCGCAGTTTTCTGCGTTTTTGTTCCAGCAGCTAAGTGATCTGAACTGGGCTGGTTTCTACCTGGCGCGCGGCGAAGAGCTGGTGCTCGGACCTTTCCAAGGCAATGTGGCGTGCGTGCGGATACCCTTTGGTCGTGGTGTCTGCGGTGCTGCCGCAGCCACTGGGCAAACCCAGCGGATCGACGATGTGCATGCATTTGCCGGGCATATCGCCTGCGACAGCGCTTCCAATAGCGAACTGGTGGTGCCGTTGTTCAAGGACGGGCGATTGCTGGGCGTGCTGGATCTCGACAGTCCGTCGCTGGCGCGCTTTAGCGCAGCCGATCAGGCGGGTATTGAGCGCTTGGCAGAGGTGTTTGTCGAACTCACCGATTGTTGAGTCGGCCGATGCAAAAGAGCCCGGACTCGCCGGGCTCTTTGCTTTCAGGGGTTGCCTGTTCAGGCACTGACGGCCATCTTGGCGAGCATCTTCTGCTCGCCCGGCAATACACCCTGCACTGAGGCGCGCGCCTTGATCCGCGCATAATGCGCGCTCAGGTTGGGCCAGCGTTGGGCATCCACCTGCTCATTACCATGTTGCATATTGATCAGCTGGCAGGTGAGGGCCAGGTCGGCCAGAGTCAAGCTGTCACCGACTAGGTATTCCGCAGTGCCCAGGGTTTTTTCCAGGTAGTCGAAGTGCGCGGGTAGTTTCTCGTGCAGGGTTTTCTGCACGGCGTCTTCATCACAGCGTTGGCCCATGCTGGGATTAAGTGTGCGATTGCGGAACACGCTGAAAGTGCATAGCGGTGCGAGCTCATAGTCAGCATATTTCTCCAGCCAGCGCACCTGCGCGCGTTGCTCGGGATTCTGGCCGAACAGGCTGGTGGTTTGCGGGTACTTGTCGTCTAGGTACTGGCATATCACGCTGGAGTCGGCGATGGCCAAGTCACCGTCTTTCAGGGCCGGAATCCGCCCCAGCGGACTCAGTTCTTTAAACCAGTCAGGCTGTTTGCCGAATGGCAGGATGATTTCCAGCTGATAATCCAGGGCCTTTTCGGCCAGCAGTAGGCGGACTTTGCGGACGAAGGGCGACAGTGGCGCACCGTAAACAATCAGGCTCATGTGTGGCTCTCGTTGGTGGGCGTTAGCGCGCAACCTGCACGCCGGGGAGTGTCAGTCGTAAATATGCTTCTTCTTCCATTCGTTCTCGCCATCCAGTGACTCAAGGCCTGCATCCAGTTCGCTGGCTTGGTCGGCGTTGGTGTGGCTGGTTTCCAGCACCATGGCA
The DNA here is from genome assembly GCA_033720015.1 of Pseudomonas sp. Classification (GTDB taxonomy): domain Bacteria; phylum Pseudomonadota; class Gammaproteobacteria; order Pseudomonadales; family Pseudomonadaceae; genus Aquipseudomonas. Next base: position 1,097 of record JAWWDH010000046.1, on the reverse strand, counting down.
TTGGCGCGAGCGAGTTGCTCTTGGAATTTCTTAAGGGCGTTCTGATAGGGGGCCGGGTCAGGCTGTTTACGCAGGTACTGTACGCCGCGTTCGAAGGCTAGGCGTGCCTGTCCAGGTTGGTTCTGCTGCAATGCTTGTTGGCCGAGGTTGCCAAAAAACTCGATATGCACCTGAGTCAGCATATGCCGCACCTCTTGCAACCAGTGCTTGGCATCGTTACTCGGGATAATCCCTTCTTTGGCGCAGCGGGTCAGTTGGCCATGCAGGTTCTCCAGCTGGAAACGTACTTCCTTGGCCTTGGCTTCATTGAGGATGGGTTGCGGAGGGTTGTTTACCGGAACTGACTCACCTAAGGCGATCAACTTGCGCAGCTCATCAATGCGGGCTTTGAGGGCGTTATTTGCTTTGTCCAACAGCAGCATGCGTTCACTGAAATGCAGTTGCAGGCGACTCAGCAGTAACTTCAGTGCTGGACTCATCAGCTGACCGGGGAGAGCCTCGCCGAGATCGGTGCTGCGGCGCAGGCGGTCGTTGAGGTCGGCTTTGATGCGCGCCTTCTCCAGCTTGTTGTTCTCGACCATATGATTGATATAGGCAATGAGGATCAGTAGACCGATGCCAGACACAATCAATATGGTAATCACGAGTGGTGACATGGGGGAGTCTCTCGATTACCAGTTTCGCCCGAGTGTAGTGCCTTAGCGTTGAGGCTCATAGAGCAGCCGCGGATTTGCTGCTGAAGTCGTTGATTTATAAAATTTTTTACATGGCGGTTGACGGGCCTGCAAAGGCTCAATAGAATGCGCGCCACTTCGAAGCGCAATGTGTAACAGCAGAACGCATAGAAGCCGGATAGAAGTTTAGCTTCCGGGCTGCGTCCCCTTCGTCTAGTGGCCTAGGACACCGCCCTTTCACGGCGGTAACAGGGGTTCGAGTCCCCTAGGGGACGCCACTTCTTTAAGAAGTGTGCAGGTTCTGAATAAAGTTGTTATAAAGCGGGAATAGCTCAGTTGGTAGAGCACGACCTTGCCAAGGTCGGGGTCGCGAGTTCGAGTCTCGTTTCCCGCTCCAAATTAAGAAAAGCTGCTTTTGCAGGT
>JAWWDH010000045.1:0-13718 GCA_033720015.1 Pseudomonas sp. | reverse complement strand
TGCTGGCAGCCACCCTGCTGGTACTAGTGCGCTGGGGCAACCTACGTTGCACGGGCTCAGAGCCGGTGGGACTGTTCACCTTCCTGGCCATCCTCTTCACCTCGGGCCTGGACATGGGCCTAATCATCTTTCCGCTCACCGAGTTCCCGACTTACGCGACAGAAGCCCAGTACCAATTTTCCAATCCTCTGGCGGTGGAGTTCGGCTTCTGGGGCTTTTTAATCTGGGCCTTCTATTTCATCACCACGTTCTACTTTTGCGTGGTTGAACCACGGGTCAAGTTGTTCGAGCTACGCCCGGTGAAGCTGGTCAATAACCTGGTGATCGTCTCCACCTGCGCCTTCACCGCTTACCTGTTTCTGGTCAACATCGCCTGGTATGCGCCAGAACTGGGTGAGACCTTGGCCTATGTGGTGGTAGGCGGGATCATTCTGGCGGCCGTCTATTCCAGTACCGATATCCGCTACCTGAAGCTGCTCAGTGTCGGCTCGACCTGGTTGTTCTTTGCCCTGATCCTCGGCATGTGGTGGGCTGGCGATCTTGGAATGGGCTACTTTGCCGGTGCGGCAGCGAAGATCGGCAGCGGCTACTTCGCCGAGCTGCCTGGCTTTATCCTGCCGCTGGGCGATTACCACGCCTTCTACCTGTTCTGGTGGTTTGCCTGGAGCGTGATGATCGGCCAGTTTGTTTCGCGCTTTGTCGGCGGCCTGCGCACGTGGCAGCTGCTGCTCGTACTGCTGGTGATTCCGTCAATCCCCTTGGCGACCTGGTTCTCCGTGCTCTACGGCTACTTCGACCTGGGCATTGAAGTCAGTCAGTTTTGGAAGCTGGCCATGCTCGGCGTCGGGGTGATTTTCGTGATCAATTCGGTCGACTCGTTGGTGCGTTTGTATACCGATAACCTCGGTATCACTGTGGCCAAATTGGGTCGACCGCGCTTCATCGCCTTGAACGTCGGCCTGCTGATGGCACTGGTGCTGTTATTCAAGTTCACCCCATTCGAGATCCAATGGGTGGGCCTCGTGGTGATTGGGCTCTACGCGGTGACGTTAGGCCTGCTGACCTACCGTCATCGCCCAGCCCTGCAACGCATCGGCACCAGCCACTGATCGCTTGGGCGCGACAATCGGCCCGCCGCATTACGGCTAATCGTCGTCGCTGGACTCCAACTCCAGCGGCGGCTCCGCGCACTTGATGGTCTTGGTGACGATGTAAGTGAAATACCGCTCGATGCCCAGGTCGGCCATCAGCCAGCGGTCGATCAAACGCTGGTACTGGTCAATGTCACGCGCCATGACCTTGACGATGTAGTCGATACCGCCGCCGGTGGCATAGCACTCGGTGACTTCGGAGCAGTCCTGCATGGCACCTTCGAAGCGTTGGAACGCTTCACGGTTGTGTTGCTTGAGGCTGATTTCCACCATCACGGTGGCGCGCTTGAGCAAAATCTCGGTATTCAACTGGGCGCCATAGCCACGAATAATGCCGGCCTCCTCCAAACGCTTTACCCGCTCCCAGCAAGGGCTGATAGACAGGTTGATGGCCTCGGCCAAGCTGGATTTGGTAATGCGCCCGTTGCTCTGCAGGATGCGTAAAATCTTCAGGTCGTAACTGTCCAGACGCATAAAACGCTCCGGCACAGGACTGGCCTGCGCAACAGATATGACAAAGCCGGCGGGTAACCCCGCCGGCTCACGGATGACGATTCGTCGCTTAGTATTGCTCTTCCAGCTTGACGATCTCAGCTTCCAGCGACTGCAGGGCGCTGCCGGCTTCTGGCCCCGCCAGCTCAACCAGCTTGTCACGCAGCGGCGCACTGGCCTCGCGGAAAGTGGCTTGCTCTGCCTCGTTCAAGTGCACAACCTGGATACCTGGTTTGGCCTTCTTGATCTTCTCCAGACGCTCTTGGTTGTAGGTGGCCTGGGTTTCGAAGATGTATGGCGCCAGCTCGCTAATGGTCTCGTCGATGATGGTCCGTTGCGCGGCCGGCAAACCCTGGTACCAGGACTCGCTAGACAGCACGGCGACGGTGAACTGCTGATGACCGGACCAGGTCAGCACGTCGGTGACTTCGTAGAACTTCATCTCTTCGATGGCGAAGATCGGGTTCTCCTGGCCGTCGATCATTTTTAGCTGCAAGGCGCCATACACCTCGGAATACGGCAGCGGGGTGGGCACTGCGCCGAACGACTTGTAAGTCTCCACCAGCATCGGCGAAGCCATCACGCGCATCTTCACGTTGTCGAAGTCAGCGGGCTTACGGACCACTTTGTTGGTGGTCCAGACCATTTCGCCTTCTGGGTACATGCTCAACAGACGCAAATTGCGGGTCTTCAGCTTGTCGGCCATGGATCCGTAGATGGTCGGGCTCGCGGTCAGCAACTCCTGGTTAACCTTGTTGTTCTGCGACAACAGGTAGGGCATGGAGAACACTTGCATCGACGGCGCAGTGGAGCCGAGGATACCGGTGGAGCCGTGGGTGAACTGCAGCACGCCATTGGCCACCAATTCGGTAAGGTCTTCCGACTCGCCTAAGGCGCCATAGGGGTAGACGGTAACGGTGATGTCGCCGCCGCTTTTGGCTTCCACCAGCTGCTTGAACTTCTGTGCATAGGCGTCCTGCACGCTGCCACTGATTTCTTCCAGGGCGAATTTCCATTCTTCCGCCGCCGCCAGACTCGCCTGGCCAGCTAAGGCCAGACCCATTGCCGCGGCCAGGGCCGCTTTCTTCATTGTGCTGAACTTGCTCATGGTGAGGTCTCCGCTTTTTTATTTAGAGTTGTGCGACTGAGCCTGCTTGTCTTCAGCCTTAAACTACGTCGGCAATCACCGCCAGGGTGTCGCCTATGTCCACCAGCGCCGGGAAACGCCGCGCTACCAACATGCCGTCGCGCTCGGCGCGGTATTCCACCGCCGGGGTGCCGGTACGCTCAAAGGCATGCACCCGCGCCACCAAATCACCGCGCTGCACCCGATCACCCAGACTCAGGGTGAGTTCGAGAATGCCGCGGTGCACACTCTGCACATAGCAACTGGCGTCTGGCATATCCAGTTGCAGTGCTGGCGCGTCGGCCGGCTCCAACTCGCCCTCGATGATCCCGGCGAACTTCAGAAAATTGCGCACACCACGATCAGCCAAGGCCATGGTCTGCGGCGTACTGGTGCCGCCGCCGCCCAACTCGGTGGTGACAAACACCTTGCCCTGGGCTTCCACCGCGGTGTCATACAGCGAGGCAGCATCCAGCTCGAAAAGAATCATGCTGGCGGCCGTGCCAAACACTTTGGCGCCTTCAATGCACTTGGCCTCCTGCTGCGGGTCCGGCAGCCGGTGGGCTGCGGCAAAGGGCAAGATATCCAGGGTTTTACCACCAGAGTGGATGTCCAAAGCGTAGTCACACAGCGGGATCAGGTAGCGCTGGAAATAATCAGCGATGCGCTCGGTCATCGCACCATGGGGGTTACCAGGGAACGAGCGGTTCATGTTGCCCTTGTCGATCGGCGAGGTGCGGCTGCCATTTTGTACCGCCGGGTAGTTCATCGCGGGGATGATGATCACTCGCCCTTGGACGTTCTCGGCACGCAACTCACCAGCCAGTTTGAGCAGCGCGGTGATGCCTTCGTACTCGTCACCGTGGTTACCACCGGTGAGCAGCGCAGTCGGGCCATTGCCGTTCTTCACCACGCTGATAGGGATCATGATGCAGCCCCAAGCCGACTGGTCGTGGGAGTACGGCAGCTTGAGGAAGCCGTGCTGCACACCGTCGCGCTCGAAGTCGAGGGTGACGCTGATGGTGCTTTCACCGACCTCGGCGATGGTCGAAATACTGGTCGCCTGCAGCTCGGATTCAGGGGAAATATTCATTAGCGCGGCGCTCATATCAGGCTTTCACGAACAATTGGCGCGGGTAGTCGCAGAGGGTTTCTGCGCCGCTGTCGGTGATCAGGATGCTTTCGGTGGTCTCCAGCCCCCAGTCGTCTAGCCACAGGCCCGGCATGAAGTGAAACGTCATACCCGGCTGCAACACCGTAGTGTCGCTCTCGCGCAAGCTCATGGTGCGCTCGCCCCAATCCGGCGGATAACTCAGGCCAATCGGGTAGCCGCAACGGTTATCGCCACGGTCGTAACCGTAACGGCGCAGGGTGCTGTTCAGTTCGCGGGCGATATCACCGCAGGTGTTGCCGGGTTTGGCCACCGCCAGGCCCGCTTCGAGGCCGGCGTTGATCGCCTCCTCGGCCTTACGAAACGCCGCCGAAGGCTCGCCCAGGTAGACGGTGCGTGACAGCGGACAGTGGTAGCGCTTGTGGCAGCCGGCAATTTCGAAAAAGGTGCCTTCGCCCTTCTTGAACGGTCGGTCATCCCAGGTCAGGTGTGGCGCCGAAGCGTCCTTGCCCGACGGCAGCATCGGTACGATGGCTGGGTAATCGCCGAACTTGCCGTCATGGCCGACACAGGCGACCCGGTAAATCTCACCGACCAGCACGTTCTTCGGCAGGCCCGGCTCGATCATCTCGACGATGGCGCGGTGCATGTTCTCAACGATGCGCGCGGCAACGCGCATGTATTCGACTTCCTGGGAGGACTTGATCGCCCGGCACCAGTTGACCAGACCGGTGGAGTCCACCAACTGAGCCTGGGGCAAGCCGCGCAGCAGCGCCTGGTGCGAAGTGGCGCTGTAGTAATAGTTGTCCATCTCCACGCCGATCACCCCAGTGGTCCAGCCACGCGCCGGCAGCACCTGCTCGCACAAATAGTCGAGAGCATGGTGCGGCGGGTTCATCACATAGCGGTCGCTGTAGGAGGCGATATCCTCCTCAGGCAGATACACGGTGCGGCGTGCGCCGTTGGCATCGATGCCGCGGCCATACCACAGCGGGTTGCCACGCTGGCCGACCACGACGCACTGCGGCGTATAGAAGGACCAGCCGTCATAACCGGTGAGCCAGGCCATGTTGGACGGATCGTGAACGATCAGCGTCTCGATCCCCCGCTCGACCATAGCAGCACGCACCTTGGCCAGGCGCTGGACGTACTCTTCACGGCTGAAATTCAACGCAATTTCACTCATGGCACCATCTCGATAACGAACGCTACGGCGTTCAGGCCCATACCAGTCCGCCAAATCACATCCAGCGGACGACATTGCTAAGGCGCTCCGACGACAATCCGTCTTCGTGTCCACCAGAGTCGGTAACGAATCTGGGATGCGGTCGGCTGACCACATATGGAAAAATTGTACTGATATCTGCTAAAGTTACCGCTACAAATACAGGTCAATTGCCTTCGAGGCCCATACTATGACCATTACAATCATCGTCAAGAGTTTTATTGTTCTATGACAATTGACCTGAAACCCTTTATCCGCTCCGGCCAGCCCAAGTACCTGGCCATCGGCAACGCCCTGAGCGAGGCCATCAACAGTGGCGTGCTGCTGCCCGGCAGCAAGCTGCCGACTCACCGTGAGCTGGCAGAGACCCTAGGCGTTAGCGTGCAGACGGTGAGCAATGCTTATGCCCACGCCGAGAAGCAGGGTGCTATTTACGCCCAAGTGGGCAGTGGCACCTTCGTGCGCAGCCGTCACGTCAGCCACGAGTCCGATTACCTGTCCACCGACGAGCATGACGACCCCAGCCGCGGCATTGATCTGTCAACCGCCCACCCGGTGTGCACCCCGCGTCACGTCAAGCTATACCGCGAAAGCCTGATGCGCTTGGCCCGCGAAGGCCGCGATGATTTCATCACCTCGTTCCACCCGACTCAGGGTTTGACCCACCACCGCGAGGTGGTCTGCGCCTGGCTGACACAGCAGAAGATGCCGGCCAACCCAGACCACATGCTGTTCTGCAATGGCGCGGCGCATGCCCTGACCATCGCCATGGCTACGGTAGTCAATCCCGGCGATACGGTGTTTTGCGAACGCGAGACCTGCATGCTGCTGCTAGCGCTGGCGCAGACCCTGCACTTCAAACTCAAGGGCCTGGACACCGACGAACAGGGCCTGCTCCCGGATGCATTGGAGGCAGCCTGCAAGCAGGGCGGCGCGCGGGTACTGTTTTGCACCCCGACGATGAACAACCCGACCAGTGACACCATGGGCCTTGAGCGCCGCCAGGCAATCGCCGAACTGGCTCGCCGTTATGACCTGACCGTGGTGGAGGACGACGTCTACGGCGCACTCCAGCCAGATCGCCACCCACCGCTGTCGGCACTGATCCCGGAGCGCAGCTTTTACGCCACCAGCCTGACTAAAATCACCCTGCCGGGTATGCGTGCCGGCTACCTGATCACCCCGCCACACCTGGTGCAGCAGGCCATTGGTCGCCTGCGCAGTACCACCTGGATGGCCACCCTGATGCCTTTTGAAATCGCCAGCTGGTGGATGCAGGACGGTACCCTGGAGCGCATGGTCGCGTTCCAGCAGCAGGAATTCGCGGCGCGCCAGCAGATCGCCCGCGAGCTACTCGACGGTTGCCGCTTCAGGGCTCACCCCAATGGCATGCATATCTGGGCTGAGCTGCCGGCCCATTGGCAGCCGGAGAAGTTTGCCCGCCGCGCCCGCCAGGAAGGGGTGATGATCTTCCCCGCGGACCCCTTTCTGGCCACGCCTGATCGTGGCAACCAGCACGTACGCATCAGCTTGGGCGCCGAGCAGAGCCGCTCGCGCCTGCACGCAGGGCTAACCAAGCTCAATGGACTGTTTAGTGAAATGCCGCCACCGATGCATTTCGTGTTCTAAAACAGCGCAAAATCATTACAACAGCACAAAAAAGGCGCACATGTACTGATTCAAATATTAATTGACATGGTTTTTTGCCAAGGATAAGGTCGAGCCACGACAACAAAAAAGATGTCCGCTGATACGACAACGGACCAGAGGTGGCTATGTCTTGGTTGCGCAAGTTGGATTGGCTACTAGAAAAGCTCGAAGCCTTCATCCTCGCCAGCGCCATCCTACTGATGGCGCTGAACTCGGTCGGCAATGTGTTCGGCCGCTACCTGTTCAACCAGAGCTTTTATTTCTCCGAAGAGCTCAACCAGTTCCTCATCATCTTCATCACCTTCATTGGTTGCAGCTATGCCGCACGGCATAGCCGACACATCAGCATGAGCGCTTTTGTCGAGCAACTAACCGGCAAGCCGGCCGCAGCAAGCCTGCTGGTAATCAACCTGAGCACTGCCGCGTTGATGCTTTGGCTGACGTGGGCGGCAGTCGGCTACGTGGAATCGGCCGCCCGAATCGGCCGGGCTTCCTCGGCCCTGCAACTGCCCATGCACTACATCTACCTGGTGATTCCTCTTGGGCTGGGCATGACCGGCCTGCAGTTTCTGCGGCATGCCTTCACCGAGTTGCTGGTGCTGCTCGGGCGACGCGAAGCACCGGCACGCCATATCGCCCCCCCTCTTCCGCCGCAATCCTGAGTCTTGCCGCCATGGATATGACTACTGCCCTGCTGCTCATCATGCTGGTCCTGCTGTTGACTGGCTTTCCCATGATGGCCACGCTGCTAGCCGCTGCCGCTGCCGGCTTCGTTCTCTTCTTCAACATGGGCCCGGAGTTCATCGTGCAGCAGATGATCGCCGGCATCCGGCCGGCCGCTTTGGTGGCGGTGCCGATGTTCATCCTTGCCGCCGACATCATCACCCGCGGTGCGACGGCCAATCGCCTGCTCGACGTGGCCATGGCCTTTGTCGGCCATGTGCGCGGCGGCATGGCGGTAACCACCGCACTGAGTTGCGCACTGTTCGGCGCCCTGTCCGGTTCGACCCAGGCCACGGTAGTCGGGGTCGGCAGCATCATGCGTCCGAAGATGTTGCAGCAGGGCTACAAGGACAGCTTTGCCATCTCGCTGATCATCAACGCCTCGGACATCGCCCTGCTGATTCCACCCAGCATCGGCATGATCATCTACGGCGTGGTATCCGGCACTTCGGTGGCAGAGTTGTTCATCGCGGGCATCGGCCCTGGTCTGTTGCTGATGAGCTTGCTGGCCGGCTACTGCTATATCTATGCACGTATAAACGGCATCCCCAGTGGCGAAAAATACAGTTGGATGCAGCGTTTGGTCACTTGCCGCCGCGCCATCCTGCCGCTGTTGCTGCCGGTAATGACCATTGGCGGTATCTATTCCGGAATGTTCAGTCCCACCGAGGCAGCGGCAATATCGGTGCTCTACGCGCTGATTCTTGAAGTACTGATCTTCCGCCGCGTCAAACTCAGCGATCTGTCGTCCATCGCACTGTCTACCGGGCTCATTACCGCCGTGGTGTTTATCTTGGTAGCGGCTGGTTCGGCGTTTTCTTGGGTGATCTCTTTTGCTCAGATCCCGCAGCAGATTCTCAGCGGTATCGGCATCATGAGCGCCTCACCCACCGAGTTGCTGATCATCATCTCAGTGGCGTTCTTCATCGGCTGCATGTTCGTTGACCCGATCGTAGTCATGCTGATTCTGGTGCCGATCTTTGCCCCAGCGGTGCGTCTTTCTGGTCTCGACCCCGTACTGGTCGGCACCATCATCACCCTACAGGCGGCGATAGGCTCGGCCACACCGCCCTTTGGCTGCGACATCTTTACCGCCATCGCGGTATTCCGCCGCCCCTATGTGGATGTAATACGCGGCAGCCTGCCGTTCTTCGTGATTCTGTTACTGACGTCGGTGTTGTTGATCATGTTCCCGCCGATCACCTTGTTCCTGCGCGACTTGGCCTTCCGCTAGCGCAGAGAGCCACCGGCAATAAAAAACCCTGCTGCCGGCTCGATTGCATTCGAGCCGGCAGCAGGGTTTTTTACTCACCGCCTACGGCAAAATTGGGCAGGCTGTTGACCGGCTGGGAGAAGTCGAAAGGGATCGATTCCAGCGCTAAACCAACGTTGCGCTGCACCACAAAGTGCAGGTGCGGGCCGGTACTGTTGCCGGTATTACCGGATCGCGCGAGCAGGCTGCCGGTGTTAACCCGACTGCCCTCGTGCACCACCACCGAGCCTTGCATCAGGTGCAGGTAGACGCCCATGGTGCCGTCGTCATGCAGGATGCGCACATAGTTGCCGGACGGGTTATTGCCACGGCCACTCTGGCGATTCTCGGTTTTCACCACCATACCGCCGCGCGCGGCAACAATCGGCGTGCCCTCGGGCATGGCGATGTCCATGGCGTAGCGGCCTTTCGGGGTGAAGTGGCTGTACTTGCCGTTGGCGCCCTGGGTCAGGCGGAACGGCCCTCCGCGCCACGGCAGCGGGTAGCTTTTCTGGGTCGGCAGCAAACGCGGATCGCCCATGGCGTAGCGCAGCTTGGGGGTGTAACGCATGGGTTGGCGCGCATCACGCGGAGCCAGTGTTACCAGGCGAATATTGCTGCGTGGCGGCAGCACCCAGCTGATCGGCTCGTCCGGCACACCAGCGACGTTGTCCGTGGCTTGCAGGCGCAACTCAATCTGCACCGGGGCGTATAGGTCGTTGCGCACCATCAGGGTTTCACCGGCTTCGTGTTTCTTGGTTTGCAGCTTTACCTGATTGTCCAGGCGCTCAACCATGCGGTCGCGAAACACGAACACTTGCGCACCGGGCGCGGCCTGGTCGGTATAGGTGACCACGCCATTGGCATCGGTGTACTTATAAATGGTCAAGGCCACTGCCTGACTGGCAAGGCTCAACAAACTGCAGAGAAGTAACAAACGCCCTAGCATAACGACTCGGATCTTATGATTTGTATGTCCGGAGGGATGAGACTAGCAGCCGCCTCCGCGTGAAGCGAGCCGGCGCGCCAAGCCTGTGAGCCATCTCGCATGCGCCAAGCCCTGCCAGGATTATTCAGGCGCTCGGGCTGAAGTGCTTTTGCGCGGTGCCACGGGCAATCAGCCGCGAGAGGTAATCGAGCTTCTGTGGGTCTTTGTCGACGAATTTGAACGTCAGCTGCAGCCATTCGCTGTCCGGCTTCGGCTCAAACGCGGCGACCGCATGCAGGTAACCATTAAGCCTCGCGGTTTCCGCGCCCTCGCCCTGCTCCAGGTCTAGCACTGCGCTTTCCAAGACCTGCGGCAGCGCCTCAGTGCGTTTAACCACCAGCAGGGCCTCTTTAAGGCTGAGCGCTTTAATCACGCAACTCATGCTGCCGCTTGGCAAGCGCAACTGGCCCTGACCACGGCCAGTGCTGGCGTTCGGTGCCGCGGCCTTACTGGCTGCCGGTTTAGCCGCGAAAGCGGCGGCCGACTGGACGGCGGGTGCCGCCGCAGGCTTGGCGACATCGGCCTTGCCGCCAGTCAGCGCCGACAACGAATCGTTGGCGTAAGCCCCGCTACTGAGCATCTTCGGCGGCGCGCTGGCGGCCAGCGCCTGTAACTTGCCGGCACGGCTGAGGGCCTTTTTGACCTTGGTTACCAGTTGTTCGTTGGAAAACGGCTTGCCGATAAAGTCGGAAACGCCGGCCTGAATCGCCTGCACGACGTTGTCCTTGTCGCCACGACTGGTGACCATGATGAAGGGTACGGTCTTCAGGTTGTCTTGTTCGCGGCACCAACTGAGCAGTTCCAGACCGGACATTTCCGGCATTTCCCAGTCACAGAGGATCAGGTCTACCGGCTTGCGCGTCAGCATTTGCAGGGCTTTGCGCCCGTTAACGGCTTCCTCGATCTGAATGCCGGGAAAGTGGTCGCGCAGCCCCTTTTTCACCAGATCTCGGATAAAAGTTGCGTCGTCCACTACCAGCACACTAACTTTGCTCATCGGTCACTCCCATTTTGATGGCCTTAAGCATAGTCATGGCGACTGGCCAAAGGCCAACCGAAATACAGCCTATGCCGCGATCAGCGGCATTTTCCTCAGCGGACAGCGCGCCAACGCTGCCCGGGGCGGCGCACTCAGTTGCCTTTTTTCGTGCCCTGCACTTCTTCCTGCATCCGCGTCAGGCCGATGTGCTTCACGTCGGTGCCGCGCACCAGGTAGATCACCAGCTCGGCGATATTGCGCGCGTGGTCGCCGATGCGCTCCAGCGAGCGTAGCGCCCAGATCACATTGAGCACCCGGGAGATCGAGCGCGGGTCTTCCATCATGTAGGTAACCAGCTCGCGCAGCGCGGTCTTGTACTCGCGGTCGACGACTTTGTCGTATTGCGCCACCGACAGCGCCAGGTCAGCGTCGAAGCGGGCGAAGGCGTCCAGCGCCTCGCGCACCATCTTGCGCACCTGATCGCCGATATGGCGGATTTCCACATAGCCGCGCGGCGACTCGCCCTCCTCGCACAGCAGGATCGCGCGTTTGGCGATCTTGGTCGCCTCGTCGCCGACGCGCTCGAGGTCGATCACTGCCTTGGAGATGCTGATGATCAAGCGCAAATCGGAAGCCGCCGGCTGGCGTCGGGCGAGGATGCGCACGCACTCCTCGTCGATATTGCGCTCCATCTGGTTGATCTGGCCGTCGACTTCGCGCACCTGCTGGGCCAGGCCGGAATCGGCATCAATCAACGACGTGACCGCATCGTTGACCTGCTTCTCGACCAGCCCGCCCATGGCCAGGAAGTGGCTGCGCACCTCCTCCAACTCGGAGTTGAACTGCTGGGAGATATGCTGGGTAAGGTTTTCTTTGTTGATCATGTGCAAACCCTTGAATTAACCGAATAACGTCTCTGCTTAGGATGGGCTTTGGCAGAGGGTGCTGGGCAAGGAGGCGGTACGCAGCGCCTGCAGCGATTCCTCCGCTTTCAGGCATTTCCCGCATCCCTGCGAGTCACATTACGCGCAGTACGGCAAGTTCCGCCGACGCAGTCCAGCGCACTCTGACATGCCCATCAGCCGTAACGACCGGTGATGTAGTCTTCTGTCTGCTTCTTAGCCGGGTTGGTGAACAGCGTATCGGTATCCCCGAACTCGATCAGTTTGCCCATGTACATAAACGCCGTGTAATCCGACACCCGCGCCGCCTGCTGCATGTTGTGGGTGACGATGACGATGGTGTACTTGGATTTCAGTTCGTAGATCAGCTCTTCAACTTTCAGCGTGGAAATCGGGTCGAGGGCCGAGCAAGGCTCATCGAGCAGCAGCACTTCCGGCTGCACCGCCACGGTACGAGCAATCACCAGACGCTGCTGCTGACCACCGGAGAGGCCGAGCGCCGAGTCATGCAAGCGGTCCTTGACCTCATCCCACAGCGCCGCGCTTTTCAGTGCCCATTCCACGGCTTCGTCGAGCACGCGCTTCTGGTTAATGCCCTGAATGCGCAGGCCATACACCACGTTCTCGTAGATGCTTTTAGGGAACGGGTTAGGCTTCTGGAACACCATGCCGACGCGACGACGCAGCTCGGCGACGTCTTCGCCCTTGCGGTAGATGTTGTTGCCGTCGAGGTTGATTTCGCCTTCCACACGGCAACCGTCAACCAGATCATTCATCCGGTTAAAGGTGCGCAGCAGGGTCGACTTACCGCAACCGGAAGGGCCGATAAAGGCCGTGACGCGCTGGTTGGGGATGCTCATTTTGACGTCGAACAGCGCCTGCTTTTCGCCGTAATACAGGTTCAGGCCGGGCACATCGATGGCCACGCGCTCGTTGGCCATGTTCAGGCCCTGGCGCTCACGGCCGAGGGCCGCCATGTCGATACCGCGAGTGTGTGTGTCGTGCTGCATGGGATGCTCCCTACGCTAACAAATTCGTGAGCCGCCGCGGCCCGCTGGCCGCGGCGCGATAATTAATGGTCGAGCGCCTTGTACTTCTCGCGCAGGTGGTTGCGGATATACACCGCCGCCATGTTCAGCACCACGATAACCAGCACCAGCAGCAACGCGGTGGCATACACCAACGGCCGCGCGGCCTCGACGTTGGGGCTTTGGAAGCCAACGTCGTAGATATGAAAGCCTAGGTGCATGATTTTCTGGTCGAGGTGCAGGTACGGGTAGTTGCCATCCAGTGGCAGCGAGGGTGCCAGCTTGACCACGCCCACCAGCATCAGCGGCGCCACTTCGCCTGCGGCACGCGCCACGGCGAGGATCAGGCCAGTCATCATCGCCGGGCTGGCCATCGGCAAGACTACGCGCCACAGCGTCTCGATTTTGGTGGCGCCGAGGGCCAGGGAACCTTCGCGCACGGCACGCGGAATCCGCGCCAGGCCTTCTTCGGTGGCCACGATCACCACCGGCAAGGTCAGGATCGCCAGGGTCAGCGAGGCCCACATCAGCCCTGGCGTACCGAAGGTCGGTGCCGGTGCGGATTCCGGGAAGAACATGCGATCGAGCGAGCCGCCCAGTACATAGACGAAGAAGCCCAGGCCGAACACGCCGTAAACGATCGCAGGTACCCCAGCCAGGTTGTTTACCGCAATGCGGATCACCCGGGTCAGCGGCCCCTGCTTGGCGTATTCACGCAGGTAGATGGCCGCGACTACGCCGAACGGGGTGACGATCACCGCCATGATCAGGGTCATCATCACGGTGCCGAAAATCGCCGGGAAAATACCGCCCTCGGTGTTGGCTTCACGCGGGTCGTCGCTGACAAACTCCCACAGCTTGACGAAGTAGAAACCCAGCTTGTCGAACGTGCCCATGGCGTTGGGCTGGAAGGCCCGCACCACTTTGCCCAGGCTGATGGTGATTTCGCGGCCATCGACGGTTTTCAGCGTCACGCTGTCGCGGTTGAATGCCTGATTGAGGGCAATCAGCTCGGTTTCCAGCACCTTGTATTCGGCATCCCACTGCGCCTGGTCCATGTCCAGATCAGCCTGGGCCTGTGCATCCAGCCT
>JAWWDH010000044.1:0-13886 GCA_033720015.1 Pseudomonas sp. | reverse complement strand
TTGCCGGTGAGCAGCAGCAACATCATCGAGGAGAACATCAGCAGGGCGATCAGCTCGTATTCCATTACAGCGTTTCCCCCCGCGCGGCGGCGATATCTTTAAATAGGGTCGCGATCGCCTGCAGCAGCATCAGGGCGATGCCGATGCACATGATGATCTTGATCGGGGCCATGGGTGGCGACCAGGCTGAGTAGCTGGTTTCGCTGTACTCAAGCGCGTACTGGGTGGAGGAAATGCCGCCGTAGAGCAGAAATACCAGGTAGAAAATCAGAAAGCCGATGGTGATTGCATCCATCACCGCACGGGTGCGCGGCGACCAGCGGCTGTAGAACAGGTCCATGCGCACGTGGGCATCGAGTTGCATGGAGTAGGCACCGCCCAACAGAAAGTAGGCAACCATCAGAAACTGCGCGGACTCTAGCGTCCAAGCCGCCGGCAGAAAAAACGTCTTGCTTATTGAGGAGTACAGCAGCACGCCGAGAATGGCGAAAATCAGGTACATGGCGAAACGCCCCACGACGCGATTGAGCGCCTCCACTGCGTGCACAAACAGCCTGATGGCCTTAGGCATACCGCACCTGCTGAGTAATTGTTATTCCGTGAGCCTAGACCATGATTGGCTAAGGCCAACCGCGACACTGTGCGATAGCACAAAGCGCGCCTGCTGCCTGGCAGCCGCCATCGCTCACGTAATATCAGCGACTTAGACGTTTAACCCGAGCGCCGACAGGCACGCACTAGGGCGCTAGAAAACTCATCAGCACCGCGACGGTGCGTAGCGGCTCTTCTTCTTGGGGCACATGGCCCAGCTCCTCAAACAGCACCAGACGGCTGCCTTTGATATCGCGTTTGAAGCGCTCGGCGTTGACCGCTGGAATCAGCTCATCGCGGCCACCCCAGAGAATCAGCGTCGGCACCTTGAGCGCTGCAATGCGGGTATAGCCCTGCCCGACTTCGGCCTGAATAAAACGCTGACGCAGAGCTTCGCGGTTGCCGGCGCGCAGGGTCAGTTCGTAATAGCGGTCGATCAGTGCCTCGCTGACCTTGCGCGGGTCGCCATACACGTTGCGCACACTGGCTTCGATCAGCGGCCGCGGCAGCAAGTTGGCCATCAGCGGTGCCAGCGCGGGTATCTGCGCCAAGCGAAAGCCAATGGGGACTGAAGTGGCATTGCGCGGATAACCTGCCGCATCGACCAGCACCAGACGCTCGACCCGTTGCGGATAATCCAAAGCAAACTGCCAGGCAAGTTGCCCACCAAAACTATTGCCGGCGACCACCGCGTGCGGCACCTGCAACTGATCCAGCACATTGGCGAGGAAGCTACTGTAATGGCTCATGCGGTAATCGCCATCAGGGAACGGTCCGGTTAAACCGAAGCCCGGCAGATCCAGGCTGATCACCCGTCTTTTATCCTGCAAGACCGCCGCCCAGCCTTCCCAGGTATGCAGACTGGCCGAGGTGCCGTGCAGCAACACGATAGGCGCAGGATCATCGCGTGGGCCTTGGTCACGCAGGTGCACCAGCATGCCGTCGATGGCCACAAACTGTGACGGCGGCAAGGCCCAACGCGGCTTGAGGTCAGCCACCGCACGATCGGGCGCCCAGTACCAGGCGGCTGCCGCCGTTAACGCGAGCAACGCCAGCAGCACAACACTGAGCACAACCTTGGCAAACCGCTTCATAACGAGTCCTTGTGATGAGTCAGAGGCAAGCGTAGTCAATGCAGCGCTGGCTGGCCGCCGATAGCCTTTGCGCAGGCGAAAAAAAGCCCCGATGTGCCGGGGCTTGAGGCGTGTTGCGCCGTTTTGCGACGCACACGAAAACGGCGAAACTTAAACTAGGCTCGTCAGCGCTTCACGACTGAACGGCAGAATGTCCTGCTCGCG
Source organism: Pseudomonas sp. (assembly GCA_033720015.1). Classification (GTDB taxonomy): domain Bacteria; phylum Pseudomonadota; class Gammaproteobacteria; order Pseudomonadales; family Pseudomonadaceae; genus Aquipseudomonas. The sequence continues at coordinate 11,997 of JAWWDH010000044.1, read as the reverse complement.
GCCATCGCGTACCTTGACCGCCCAATCCGGGTCGACCAGCAGTGCACGGCCCACGGCCACCAGGTCAAACTCCTGGTTGTTCAAACGCTCCAGCAGGTTCTCCAGGCTGGCCGGCTGGGCCACCTTGTCGGTGTTAACCATGAACTGCAGGAACTCGCCATCCAGGCCAACGCTGCCCACGGTGATGGTGGGCTTGCCAGTGAGCTGGCGTGTCCAGCCCGCCAGGTTAAGGTCAGAACCTTCGAACTCAGGCTCCCAGAAGCGCCGCGTCGAGCAGTGGAAAATATCCACGCCGGCGTCAGACAGCGGCTTGAGGAAGGCGCCCAGCTCTTCTGCTGTCTGGGTCAGACGTGCGCTGTAGTCCTGCTGCTTCCACTGCGAGAAACGGAAGATGATCGGGAAGTCCGGGCCCACAGCCGCACGCACAGCCTGAATCAGTTCAATGGCAAAGCGCGAACGCTGGGCCAGGTCGCCGCCGTATTCGTCGGTGCGCTTGTTGGTGCCTTCCCAGAAGAACTGGTCAACCAGATAACCGTGGGCACCGTGGATTTCCACGCCGTCCATGCCAATGCGCTGAGCATCCTTGGCGGCTTGGGCGAATGCGGCGATCACCTCGTTGATGTCGTCCTGGGTCATGCCGTGGACGATTACATTGCCGTCTTTGATTTTTTCACTCGGACCATAGCCTGGAACGCTGGCGTCAGGCTCGGTGCCCAGCTTGCGCACATTGCCCACGTGCCACAACTGCGGAACGATCTTGCCACCTTCGGCGTGCACCGCCTCGACCACTTTCTGCCAGCCGGCCAGAGCGTCTTCACCGTAGAAGCGCGGTACGTTCGGGTAGCCGTTAGCGGCTTTGTGGCCAACCGTGGTGCCTTCAGTGACGATCAGGCCCACACCGGCGGACGCACGGCGACGGTAGTACTCGATCACCTTACTGTTCGGCACGCCACCCGGCGAGAAGGAGCGGGTCATCGGCGCCATCACCACACGAGTCGGCAGCTGCAGGTTACCCAGGCTGAACGGTTGGAACAGTGCTTTAACGGGATCGGTCATCATCATTCCTCTGGCCGGCCAACTGACCGGTCGTCTTGTAGAAGGTTTTTTAAAAAATCAGGCCTGCAGTAGCCACTGCAACCGCTGGATAAAGTCGCTCAGTGCCTGGGTGTTGTTCGCCACTTTCAAGCGCGTCAAGGCCCCTTGCCAGGCATTGGTAATAAAGCTCGCCAGGTTGCGGCAGTCTTCAGTCGCGGGCAGCTCGCCGGCTTGCTGCGCCTGCTCAAGGCAGCGCTGCAGGGTATCGGCGGACTGCTGCAAGATCGCATCGACCTGCGCGCCCAAGGTCGGCGACAGCTCGGCCATTTCAAAACTCAGACTGCCAATAAAGCAGTGGTACTCCCGGCGCTCCTGACGAGCAAAGTGCTCCACCAGCTCGCTGTAGTAACCCTGAATGCGCTCGCGCGGGCTGAGCAACGGGTTGCCAAGCGCTTCGGCATAGCGTGCCAGTCGCGGCTGATAGACCTGCTGCAACGCCTGCAGGGCAAAATCTTCCTTGCTCGCGAAGTAGTGATAGAAGGAACCTTTGGGCACGCCGGCAGCCTGGACGATTTCCTGTACGCCAGCGCCGTGATAACCACGACGGGTCATCACCTCAGCACCTTTGGCGAGGATCAGGTCACGCTTGTCGAGCCGGATACTGGAGTTCATGGCGACAGAATATGACCGGTCGTCTAGGATCGCCCAGCACTATTGATTTAGGTGATTACGCCCAAGAAGCCTGGGATTGGCCTCAGCAATGCGTATTGCCGAGCAACTCGAACCGGGAGATTCGATGAGGGGAATGCCCAGCGGTATTGAGCCGCGACCAAGCCGGGCTCAATACAAGGCAGGCTTAGCCGCGGGCTGTCTTGATAATTTCAATGTAGGGTTCGGCAAAGCGTTGATCCTCGATCAGCGCGATAAAGTCATTACCTTGCGCGTCCTTGGCATTCAGGTCGTAACCCGCCGCCACGAAGAAGCCAACAAAACGCTCGAAGTCATCGATACGCAGGCCTCGGTAGGCCTTGACCAGTTTGTGCAGCGATGGCGGCGTGGCATCAGCCGGTTCCACACTGAGGAACAGTTTGATCGGCTCGTCACCAATCTCTTCGCCAATCACCTGCTTCTTGTCTTTACGCATCGTTCACTCCAGCTAACCAAGCCACACGGGGCCGGCAGTGTACCTCTGGGGTAGCCAGGGGCTCAACGTATGAGCAGCGGCTATCTCATCGGTACTGGCTCAAGCGAACTGTTCGCGCATCCAGGCCTGATAGGCCGCAACACCGGGTTCACCTTCACGCGGCGCCCAACTGGCCTGCTCGCCCTCGCCGACTGGCCTGTAGGGGCCTGCCTTGCATTCAAACAGCACGCTGTCAGCTTGCAGCACCACCAGTGCATGAAAAATCCCAGGTGGCAGATCGACGCCGACACAGTCGCCACCCGCTTCCAGCACGCGCTTATTCAGCACCTCACCGCTGTCAGTGAAGATCAGTAAGCCCAAGCGGCCTTTGAGCACCAGCAGTGCCTCGGCCTTGTCCGCCGAGAGATGACGGTGCGGTGGGATGTAGGTATCCGGCTGCAGCCCGACCGCCATGCGGTGGCAGGGCTCTTCCATCTGGTGAAAGTTATGGTGCTGGCGTTGCCGTGGGTTGGCCGCGGCCTGCTCAGCCAAATCGCCGAACAGTGACTGATCGAGAAAGCGCGGGCCGCTCATCAGCCTTAGAGTCCCTTGACCGCAAAGATCCCGGCCGCATTGCGCCAGTAACCCTTGTAGTCCATGCCATAACCGAAGATATAGCGGTCGATGCACGGCAGGCCGACGTAGTCCGCCTTGAGCTCAGGCCGCGCTTTGCGGTCGTGGTCCTTGTCGATCAGCACGGCGGTATGCACTGCACGGGCACCGGCGTGGTGGCAGAAATCGATGATCGCGCCGAGGGTATGTCCTTCATCGAGGATGTCGTCGATGATCAGCACGTCGCGGTCGATAAAGGAGATTTCCGGCTTGGCCTTCCAGAACAGCTCGCCACCGCTGGTTTCATTGCGATAACGACTGGCATGCAGGTAGGACAACTCCAACGGGAAGTTGAGTTTGGGCAGCAGCTTGCCGGAGAAAATCAGCCCGCCATTCATCACGCAAAACACCACCGGATTGCGCTCGGCCAGCTCGCCGTTGATCTTGGCTGCCACCTGGTCAATGGCCGCTTCGACTTCGGCCTCGCTGTACAGGCAATCGGCTTCGGCCATGATTTGGCGGATATGCGCGAGATCGACGGACATGCTGTTTCCTCTTGGGGGCGGGGACGACTCAGACCATAAAGCTGATCGATGCGTCAAAATAAAAGCCGGCAAAGTTACGCATCTGCCACACACAGAGCAAGCCCTGCCAGACCAACTGCTGTAATTGCCCACGATGACCGGTACGTTGCCGTCTTTTTAGCGATTTTAAGCCATCAAGCCGCAGCACATGGAGTGGCCAATGCTTTAATCTAACGCAATTTTCGCCCGTCCTGCCGGAGACCCATGCCCATGCCCATCCTCGAGATCCGCCACCCGCTGATCCGCCACAAACTCGGCCTGATGCGCCGCGCCGATATCAGCACGAAGAATTTTCGTGAGCTGGCCCAGGAAGTTGGCGCACTGCTGACCTATGAGGCGACCAAGGATCTGCCCCTCGAGAATTACGAGATCGAAGGCTGGTGCGGCACCGTACAAGTAGAAAAGATTTCCGGCAAGAAGATCACCGTAGTGCCGATTCTGCGTGCCGGGATTGGCATGCTGGAAGGCGTACTCAGTTTGATTCCCGGCGCCAAAGTCAGCGCCGTGGGCGTGGCGCGCAACGAGGAAACCCTGCAGGCGCACACCTACCTGGAAAAACTGGTGCCGGAAATCGACGAACGCCTGGCGATGATCATCGACCCGATGCTCGCCACTGGCAGCTCGATGGTCGCCACCATCGACCTGCTGAAAAAAGCCGGCTGCAAGGAAATCCGCGCCATGGTGCTGGTCGCCGCCCCCGAAGGCATAAAGGCAGTCAACGAGGCGCACCCGGACGTGACGATTTATACCGCCTCGATCGACCAATGCCTGAATGAGCATGGCTACATCATTCCTGGCCTCGGTGATGCCGGCGACAAAATCTTCGGCACCAAGCAGAAGGACGCCTGATCCATGACCGATGAATACAACGACCCCCTCTGGCGCCAGGGTATTTCCGGCGCACAGATGCTGTTCGTCGCGTTTGGCGCCTTGGTGCTGATGCCGCTGATCACCGGCATGGACCCCAACGTCGCGCTGTTCACCGCCGGTATCGGCACCCTGCTGTTCCAGTTGGTGACCAAGCGCCAGGTCCCGGTATTTCTGGCCTCCAGCTTTGCCTTTATCGCCCCCATTCTCGCCGCCAAAGGTGAGTTTGGTCTGCCGGCGGTGCTCGGCGGCATCGTCGCCTCCGGCTTGGTGTATATCCTCCTCAGCGCCGTGGTGCGGGTCAAAGGGGCTGGTTTTATCGACCGCCTGCTGCCGCCGGTGGTGATTGCCCCGGTGATCATTTCCATCGGCCTGGCGCTGTCACCCGTGGCGGTGAACATGGCCATGGGCAAGGCCGGCGATGGCAGCGCGCAACTGATTCCGTATGAAATCGCCATGCTGATTTCCATGTCGGCGCTACTCACCACCGTGCTGGTCGCCGCCATGGGCAGTGGCCTGCTGCGCCTGGTGCCGATTCTCGCCGGGATTATCGTCGGCTGCGTGGTCGCAGCCTTTTGTGGGGTGATCGACACCAGCCAAGTCGCCGCTGCGCCCTGGTTGGCACTGCCGGCATTCGTCGCGCCAGAACTGCACTGGGGGGCAATTCTGTACATCGTCCCGGTGGCCCTGGCGCCGGCCATTGAACACATAGGCGGCGTGGTGGCGATTGGCAGCGTTACCGGCAAGGACTTTATCAAGAAACCAGGCCTGCACCGCACCCTGCTCGGCGACGGCCTTGCCACCTCGGCCGCTGGCTTGCTCGGCGGCCCGCCCAATACCACCTACGCAGAAGTCACCGGCGCGGTGATGCTGACCAAGAACTACAACCCGAAGATCATGACCTGGGCGGCATGCTTCGCCATCGGTCTGGCCTTTGTCGGCAAGTTCGGCACCGCGCTGCAAAGCATCCCCGTACCGGTGATGGGCGGCATTCTCTGCCTGCTGTTCGGCTCCATCGCGGTGGTCGGTTTGAACACCCTGATCCGCCATCAGGTCGATCTGTCCGAAGCGCGTAACCTGATCATCGTCTCGATCACCCTGGTGTTCGGCATCGGCGGCATGGTCATGGGTAACAGTGACTTTGCCCTGTCCGGTATCTCGCTGTGCGCCATCAGCGCCCTGGTACTCAACCTGGTACTGCCAGGTGGCCATGGCTGGCGCAGCAAAACCGTACTGGAAGAGCCGGACCTGTAGCTCGCACCGACGAAAAAGCCCCGCACTTGTCGGGGCTATTTTTGCGGCGTTGGAAAACTTAGGCAGGGCTGGCCGCCCAGCCTTGCAACCGCACCACACTGTCGCGATACGGCTTGAGCCCCATACTCAGCAACACGACAGAGCTGAACACCGCCAGCGAGGTGACAATCAGCAGCGAATAACGCAGCGCCTGGTCATCGGCAAACACGTAGTCGGTCACCAAGGCCACCGCGGTCGGGCCGATGCCCAGGCCGATCAGGGTAATCACAAACAGATAGATCGCCGAGGCCTGACCACGCATCGAGTTGGGCATGATCTCCTGAATTGCCGCCGGTGCCACGCCAAATGGCATGCTCAGGCAGAACACTGTCGGCGCCATTAGCAGCGCCGCCCAGAAGGCGTTGTCCATCAAGGGAAAGGCCAGCACAAAGGGTACCGCGCCCACGGCTGCATACAGACCAACGCGCATATTGGCGTCACTGCTGCCACGCTTGGCCATCCAGTCGGCCAGGCGACCGCCGAAGACAATCCCCAGGCAACCAAATACCGCAACGATGCTGCCGTAAATCACGCCAACCTGGCCGGCATCCCAGCCATAGGTGCGAATAAAGAAGGTCGGCACCCAGGCGGCACTGCCGTAACCGGCAAACGCCAGGCCGGCAAAGCCGAAATTGTGGCACAGCACGGTGCGCCGATTGGCACGGATATAACGGCCAACGTCTGCCAGTGGCACGGCTACCCCAGCACCGACACCACGCCGCGTCGGCTCTTTGACCGCGAGCATGAGCAGCGTGAACAACACCCCAGCCGCACCCAGAATCAGGAAGATCAACTGCCAAGGGCGCACTTCACCGATCACCGGCAGCACCACATCGCCCTGCGCTGAAGCGAATTGGATGACCAAACCGCCCAACAGAAAGGCGATTCCGGAGCCCAGGTAAACCCCCATCGAATACACGCTGATCGCGGTGGCGCGGCGTTCGGCCGGGAAGCTGTCGGCAATCAGCGAGTAAGCCGCAGGCGACAACGCCGCCTCGCCCACCCCCACACCGATGCGGCAGATCAGAAACTGCCAATACAGCTTGGCCATGCCGCAGGCAGCAGTCGTCATACTCCAGAACAGCACGCCAATGGTTATCAAGCCGCGACGGCTCTTGGTATCGGCCAGACGGCCCAGCGGAATCCCGCAAACGGTGTAGAACATGGCGAACGACAAGCCCATCAGCAGGCTCATCTGCGTATCGCTGATCATCAGGTCACGACGAATCGGCCCCACCAGCAGATTGAGAATCTGCCGGTCAATGAAGGACAGCACGTAAGCCAGCATCAGGATGGCGACAGTCACCCAGGCGCGGGTGGAAGAGGGATAGCCGTTATTGTTGTTAGGCACTGGCAGTCTCCTCGGCACCGTTAGTGCGGTGCACGACGGTTGGAAAGAACTGCCAGCTTAGGCCGAGAGTCAGAGCAGTGAGTATCGCCCTTGGGTGTTATCAATCAGGCGAATGCGCGGCCTCCCTTTGAGCGAATGCCAACGCGGGTCGATTTCAAGGGGCTGCTACAGCATCAGCGGCGCACGCTCGCTGAGTGTCTTTAGCGCCGCTACCCAGCTTGGATGATCATTCAGGCATGGCACCAGTTGCAGGCTCTCACCACCGGCCTCGACAAACTGCTCATGGCCACGGTCGCCGATCTCTTCCAGGGTTTCGATGCAGTCGGCAACAAAGGCCGGGCACATCACCAGCAATTTCTTCACGCCCTGTTTGGCCAACTCATCGAGGCGCGCTTCGGTGTAGGGCTCAATCCACTTGGCCCGGCCCAGGCGCGACTGGAAGGACACCGACCACTGCTCAGGCTTGAGCCCCATGCGCTGGGCGAACAGCTCGGCGCTGCGCAGGCACTGGGCGCGGTAACAAGTGGCCAGCACTTCAGGTGAGGCAGTGCAGCAGCACTCGGCGCCTTTCAGGCAATGGTTACTGGGATCGAGCTTGTGCAGGTGACGCTCCGGCAAGCCGTGAAAGCTCAGCAGCAGGTGGTCGAAGTCCTGTTCAAGGTAGGGCTTGGCGCTGTCGACCAGCGCATCCAGGTACTCGGGCTGATCATAGAACGGCGGCAGCACCGAGAAACGGATCGGCAACTGCTGCTCACGCACCACCCGCTTGGCCTCCTCAATCACCGTGGTGGTGGTGCTATCAGCAAATTGCGGATACAGCGGTGCCAGCGTGATCTGCTTGATGCCCTGCGCCGCTAAACGGGTCAGTACGGTTTGCAGCGACGGCTCGCCATAGCGCATGGCCAGCTCAACCGGGCCATGATTCCAGGAGGACTTCATCGCCTCTTGCAAACGCTTGCTCAGCACCACCAGCGGTGAGCCCTCGTCCCACCAGATCGAGGCATAGGCATGTGCCGAAGCCGCAGGCCGCTTGATCAGGATCAGCGAAACCAGCAGACGGCGCAGCGGCCAAGGGAGATCGACCACATGGGGGTCCATCAGAAACTGGTTGAGATAGCTGCGCACATCGGCCACAGAGGTGGAGGCCGGCGAGCCCAGGTTTACCAGTAACAAAGCGTGATCGGTCATGCGCAGTCCTAATCAGTGTTGGCCGAGCAAGTCTGCCAGGGCCACATCAAGATGGGTAAAACGGAAACTAAAACCTTCGTCCTGCAGGCGCGTCGGCAAGGCACGCTGGCCACCCAACAGCAACTCCGCCAGCTCACCCAGCGCCAGGCGCAGGACAAACGCCGGAGCCGGGATAAACGCCGGCCGGTGCAACTCACGGCCCAACGCCTGGCTGAAATCACGGTTGCGCTCAGGCGTCGGCGCGCAGGCATTATAAGGACCACGGGCCTGCTCATGCTGCAGGAGGAAATCAATCAGGGCGACTTGATCGCTGATATGAATCCATGGCATCCATTGCCGGCCATCGCCCAACGGGCCGCCCAGGCCAAGCTTGAACGGCAGCAGCAAGCGCTTGAGAAAGCCACCGTCGCGGGCCAGGACCAACCCAGTGCGCACCAGCACCACACGGATGCCCTGCCCCTCGGCGCGCATCGCGGTTTCTTCCCAGGCACCGCACAGCTGCGCGGCAAAATCTTCAATGACCGGCAGCGCATCCTCGTGCAGCTCGCGCTCGCCACCATCGCCATACCAGCCCACTGCCGAACCCGAGAGCAGCACGGCTGGTTTTTGTTCGCGGCTGTGCAGCCACGCTAACAGTTGTTCGGTCAGGCCAATGCGACTGGCCCATAACAACGCCTTGCGCTTGCGCGTCCAGGGCCGGTCGGCAATCGGGGCGCCGGCCAGGTTGACCACGGCATCCAACGGCTCCTCGCCTAATTCATCGAGCCGACCGATACCGCGCACCGCCTCGCCGCAAAGTGCCGCTACCTGTTCCGGGCGACGGCTCCACACCGTCAACTGGTGGCCCTGCTGCAACCAGTGGCAACACAGCGCACGCCCAATTAAACCGGTACCACCAGTCAGAAGTATGTGCATCAAAACGCCCTCGCAGGTGCTTCCATGGATAACAGCCGGCTGATTTATGCCTGGTTGTGGCTTCAATCCGCTCGCAGGTTGTCTTAACTATAGGAAAGCTGGATCGTCTCCGGCTAAGCTTATACATAAAAACAATATTGTATAGCTTTTGTCTAAAGCGTAGCCTAACGCTTGAAAACACGAGGTAGACCATGACCGCTCTGCATCCCATCGCAATCATCGGCACCGGCATTGCCGGGCTGTCCGCCGCCCAGGCACTGCATGCTGCCGGCCATTCGCTGCAACTGTTCGACAAGAGCCGCGGCAGTGGCGGGCGCATGGCCAGCAAGCGCAGTGATGCCGGCGCATTGGACCTTGGCGCGCAGTACTTCACCGCCCGCGATCGGCGCTTTGTCGAAGTGGTGCAGCAATGGCAAGCCCGCGGCTGGGTCAGCGAATGGAACCCTGCCCTCTACAACTTCAAAAACGGTCAGCTCAGCGCTTCGCCGGATGAACAGGTGCGCTGGGTAGGCAGCCCGCGCATGAGTGCGATCACCCGCGCCATGCTCGGCGCACTGCCGGTAAATTTCTCCTGCCGCATCACTGAAGTGTTTCGCGGCGAGCAGCACTGGCACCTGCAAGATGCCGAAGGCAATAGCCACGGCCCATTCAGCCACGTGATTGTCGCCACTCCCGCACCGCAAGCCACTGCCCTGCTGTCGAGCGCGCCGAAACTGGCGGGGGCCGCTGCCAGCGTGGCCATGGACCCGACCTGGGCCGTCGCCCTGGCCTTTGACACAGCCTTGGATAGCAACGTCGAAGGCTGCTTTGTACAAGACAGCCCGCTCGACTGGCTGGCACGTAACCGCAGCAAACCCGGCCGCGACAGCCAGCTCGATACCTGGGTGCTGCACGCCACCAGCCAGTGGACCAAACAAAATCTGGATATGTCTAAAGAACACGTGACCGAACACCTGCTCGGAGCTTTTGCCGAGCTGATCGGCTGCACCGTGCCCGCACCCACCTTCAGCCTGGCGCACCGCTGGCTCTATGCACGCCCAGCCAGTGCGCATCAATGGGGCGTACTGGCCGATGCCGATCTGGGTATCTATGCCTGCGGTGATTGGTGCCTGTCCGGCCGCGTGGAGGGGGCCTGGCTCAGCGGGCAGGAAACCGCACGACGCTTGCTTGCACACCTGCAATGAGCGCGCCGAGACACGCCACACCAGGCAAGCACCGGCTTAATCCGCGCAAGCTGCTGCTGTCGAAGTGGACCGCCACGCAGCCGCAAAACCGCGAGAAGCACTTCCTCGTCACCGAGCTGTTCTGCGACGAGGACGGCACGCTGTTACAGATCGAACTGCAAGCCGTACTCAATCAGCGCTGCCAGCGTTTGGACTGGCGTGTATTGGAAAATCCCGAGCACTGGCGCATGGGCTGGAAGTAACAGCACACCAGGAAACCATACAATAGCTGTACAAATATATTGACTTGTACAACTGCTAATCTATGATGAATTCATGTTGTACATCCACAAGGATCTGTACAAGTCTTCATCGGAGGTTGCCATGCGCTCATCAGAAACCATCACCGGCAAACCCAAACTGGGCATCAGTGCCTGCCTCTTAGGTTCCGAGGTTCGCTATAACGGCGGGCACAAGGAATCGCGTCTGTGCAGCCGAACGCTCAGCGAATACTTTGATTTTGCCCCCGTGTGCCCAGAAGTGGGCATCGGCATGAGCATCCCGCGTGAGCCGATCCGCCTGATCGGCGACCCGCAAGCGCCACGCGCAGTGGGCACGGTGAATCGCGAGGTGGATGTAACCGCACCGCTGGCCGCTTATGGCGAGCGCATGGCCGATGAGCTCACCGATATCTGCGGCTACATCTTTATGCAGCAATCGCCCTCCTGCGGCCTGCACCGGGTCAAGGTCTATCAGGACAACGGTCGCCCCAGCGAGCCAGGCCGCGGCATCTTCGCCGAGGCTTTCTGCGCCCGACACCCCAACCTGCCCGTGGAAGAAGACGGCCGTCTCAATGACCCGATTTTGCGCGAGAACTTCATCACCCGCGTGTTCGCCTACTCGGAGTGGCAACAGTTGCTGCGCGATGGCCTGAGCCGCAAAGCACTGATCGACTTCCACTCGCGTTACAAGTACCTGCTGATGGCCACCAATCCGCTGCAATACAAGCTGCTCGGTCGCCTGCTCGGCAACCTCGGCCAGCAAGACTTACAGGCGCTGGCCTCGCACTATTTCAGCGAGCTGATGAGCGCGTTGAAAAGCTGCGCCACCCGCCGCAGCCACAGCAACGTGCTGCAGCACATCAGCGGTTACTTCAAGCAAGCGCTGAGCCGCGAAGACAAGCAAGAAATGCAGCAACTGATCGGCCAGTATCGTCTCGGCGTAGTGCCACTGGTGGTGCCGATGACCCTGCTCAAGCATCACTTGCGCCGCCACCCGGACGCCTATATCGCGCAGCAGGTGTACCTGCAGCCCCACCCGGAAAATCTCAGCCTGCGTAATGCTCTATGAGCCTTGAGCAGGACTGCGCTGGCCCTAACGCGGACGACTACCAAACGGCCATAGCCCAAGGTCTTATGCCGATCCGCGATGTCGCACGTATCACAGGGGTCAACGCGGTCACCCTGCGCGCCTGGGAGCGTCGCTATGGCCTGATCATTCCGCACCGTACGCCCAAAGGCCATCGCCTCTACTCGGATGAGCATGTGGCACGCATCCAGGCGATTCTCACGCGGCTCAATCGCGGCGTCTCGGTCAGCCAGGTCAAGGGCCTGCTGCGCAGTAACCAGCCCGCCTTTGCCGAAGCCAGCTCGCAGTGGGAAGCCAAGCGCCAGCAGTTGCAGGAAGCCATCTGCAACCTCAATGAGCGTCGCCTGGATGACTGCTTCAACAGTGAGCTGGCGCTCTACCCGCCGCACACCCTGTGCCAGCAACTGCTGTTGCCACTGCTCGAAGCACTCGAATTGCGCTGGCGCAATCAGTTCGGCGCACAAGCCGAGCGGGTGTTCTTCTACTCCTGGCTGCGCA